>JALYNC010000124.1 GCA_030773415.1 Actinomycetota bacterium | reverse complement strand
CGGAGGGCAGGGTGGAGCGCCCGGAGCGCAGCGAGGACGAATTGCGTGCAGGCACCATGCCCGCAGACTTGTGCGGCCGGGAGGGGAAGAACGAAGAACGCCTGCTAGCGCCGGCGGCAGCCGGCTCCGGTCGGGTCCGCGGGGCCCACGTGGGTTACAGGCTTGGTGTGGTGGGTCGCGCCGTGGGTGCTGTACGCCGGTCTTGGTGGTGTGACGGCCGGGTTGCCGGCTGGGTCGCGGTGACCGTGCTGCGGAGTCGGGCCGTTGCCTCACCAGTGCGCACGCCGGACACAGTGACTGCCTGCCCGGTCGCCGGCCGCCGGTCGCCGGCCGCACGGTTGCTGTGGGGGTGACCTTGGCGACCGCTTCGTAGCCGGCGGCCGCAGTGCGAAGCAGCTGCTATCCGACCATCGGCGGGGGCTGGATTGCGGTTGGGGAAGCCGGACGTCTCGTCCTACCCTGAGCATCAATCCTCACGGCGGCGGAAGGTTCGGCATGACCAGCGAGCACGAGGTCCACGAGGCGGCCCGCAGGGCGGGTACGGCGGCGGCTGATCTGGCGCTGCTGACCCGTGCCGCCAAGGACGCCGCGCTGCGGGCGATGGCCGATGCGCTCGAGGCGCACAGCGCCCAAGTGGTGCAGGCCAACGCCGAGGACGTGGAGCGCGCGCGGGCGGCCGGGACGTCCGAGTCGCTGGTCGACCGCCTGGCCCTGACCGAGGCCCGAGTCACGGCGATGGCCGACGGCCTGCGCCAGGTGGCCGCGCTGCCCGACCCGGTGGGCGACGTTATCCGTGGGTTCACGCTGCCCAACGGGCTGGAGGTGCGCCAGGTCCGCGTGCCGCTCGGTGTCGTCGGGATGATCTACGAGGCGCGTCCCAACGTGACCGTGGACGCCGCCGGGCTGTGCATCAAGAGCGGCAACGCCGTCCTGCTGCGCGGGTCGTCGTCCGCCAGGTCGTCCAACGCCGCGCTGGTCGAGGTGCTGCGCGCCGCCGGGACGGCCGCCGGTCTACCCGTCGACGCCGTCCAACTCGTGCCGGGACAGGACCACGACTCGGTCAAGCACCTGATGCGGGCCCGCGGGCTGGTCGATGTGCTGATCCCGCGCGGAGGGGCCGGCCTGATCTCGTCGGTGGTGCAGGAGTCCACCGTGCCGGTGATCGAGACCGGTGTCGGGAACTGCGCGGTGTACGTGGACGCGGACGCGGACCTCGACATGGCCACCGAGATCGTCCGCAACGCGAAGGTGCAGCGGCCCAGCGTCTGCAACGCCGCCGAGACCCTGCTGGTGCACGCCGACGCTGCTCCGCGGTTCCTGCCCCGGGTGCTCGCCGACCTGCAGGCGGAGGGTGTCACGGTGCACGGTGACGAGGCCACCGCGGGTTACGGCGACGGGATCGTGCCGGCGACGGACACCGACTGGGCGACGGAGTACTCCGACCTGCACCTGGCGGTCGCCGTCGTCGACTCGCTCGACGAGGCGGTGGAGCACATCCGCCGGTGGGGCAGCGGTCACACCGACGCCATCATCACCAGCTCACAGAGCGCGGCCCGGCGTTTCACGGCCCGGGTGGACTCGGCCGCCGTCATGGTGAACGCGTCCACGCGTTTTACCGACGGCGAGCAGTTCGGCTTCGGCGCGGAGATCGGCATCTCCACGCAGAAGCTGCACGCGCGCGGCCCGATGGGGCTCGCCGAGCTGACCTCAACCAAGTACGTAGTCACCGGCGAGGGGCAGGTCCGGCCCTGACCGCACGCCGGCTGGGGGTCCTGGGCGGCAGCTTCGACCCCATCCACGCCGGGCACCTCTGGGTGGCCAGTGAGGTGGCATCGCGCTACGAGCTGGACGAGGTGGTGTTCGTGCCCGCCGCCCGCCCGTGGCAGAAGGCCGGCCGCGCCCTCGCGCCGGCCGAAGACCGCTACCTGATGACAGTGATCGCCACCGCGCCCAACCCCCGCTTCACCGTCAGCCGGGTGGAGCTGGACCGGCCGGGCGACAGCTACACAATCGACACGCTCCGCGAGTTCACGGCGGCGCGGGGTCCGGAGACGGAGCTGTACTTCGTGCTCGGCGCCGACGCGCTGTTGAACCTGCAGACGTGGCGGAACACCGCCGAGCTGTTTGCCTTGGCTCATTTCGTCGGCGTGACCCGTCCGGGGTACGAGCTCAGCGCGGCGGGCCTGCCCGCGAAGTCGGTGAGCCTGCTGGAGCTGCCGGCCACGATGTCGATCTCCTCCACCGACATCCGGCAACGGGTGGCTGCCGGCCGTCCCATCTGGTACCTGGTGCCGGACGGAGTGGTGCAGTACATCGCCAAGCACGGGCTGTACCGCCAACCCGCCGTAGGCGTGACATCCTGAGCGGGCGAATGTTCCCGACCTGCAGAGAGTGCCCGTGACCGCAACGCCCCGCGCCATCGAGCTGGCCATCGCCGCGGCGGAGGCCGCCTCCGACAAGATCGCCCAGGACGTCCTCGTGCTGGACGTCAGTGAGCAGCTGGTGATCACTGACTGCTTCGTCCTGGCGTCCGCCCCGAACGACCGGCAGGTGCGCGCCGTCGTCGAGGAGGTCGAGGAGCGGCTCCGCGCCCTCGGTTCCAAGCCGGTGCGCCGCGAAGGGGAGCAGGACAACCGCTGGGTGCTGCTGGACTTCGTCGACATCGTGGTGCACGTGCAGCACGCCGAGGAGCGCATCTACTACGCCCTCGAGCGGCTGTGGAAGGACTGCCCCAAGGTGCCGCTGCCCGAGTCGGTGACCGGAGGGCCCGCCGCTCCGGCGGAGTCTTGAGCCGATCCTCCGGGCGGCGGGTGGTCTTCTGCAGGCATGGCCAGACGGCGTGGAACGCCGTCGGCCGGTTCCAGGGTCAGCTCGACCCGCCGCTGGACGCCACGGGCGAGGCTCAGGCGGTTCGTGCCGCCGGGCTGCTTGCCACCATGCGCCCCGACGTGCTGATTTCCTCGGACCTGCAGCGGGCGGTGGCGACCGCCGCTCCGCTCGCGCAGCGCTGTGGGCTGACCGCCGAGGCGGACGAGCGGCTGCGGGAGATCTGGCTGGGCGAGTGGCAGGGCCTCACCGTCGTGGAGGCGAAGGAGCGGTTCCCCGACGAGCACGAGTCCTGGATGCAGGGCCGTGACATCCGTCGGGGCGGCGGCGAGACGTACGCCGAGGCGGGTGCGCGCGCCGTCGCGGCGGTGCGGGAACGGCTGGACGCGGTGCCCACGGACGGCACGCTCGTTGCGGTGACCCACGGCGGAACGGCCAGGGCCGCACTCGGCACCCTGTTGGAGTTGCCGGCCGACAGCTGGTGGCGGCTGGCGCCCGTGGGCAACGCCCAGTGGTCCATTGCGGTGGCTGGCAAGCGAGGTTGGCGCCTGGCGGAGCACAACGCGGGAACCCCGTTGCACGAGGCGATCGGCGATGACGCCCGCTGACCTTGCTACGATTGCCGGACCCGAGGGGGTATAGCTCAGCTGGTAGAGCACTTGCTCGGCAGGCAAGGGGTCAGGGGTTCGAATCCCCTTACCTCCACTCGGACCGACGATACGCAAGAACGCACATCGTCGGCTCTACGAATCGATCAGCACACAGGGGCAGGCTCGGACGAGTCTGCCCCTGCTGCGTCTGTTAGCAGAGCCTGCGCGACCGTGGCAGTGCGGGACGAACCCGCGAACTGCGCCAGCCAGGGGCGGAGCGAGGCCGGCGTCGGCGCCTGCTGGCGCAGCAGTTCCTCGCGTAGCAGCTCCAGCAGGGCGTGCAGCCCGCGTGTCGCCGGGTCGAACTCGGGCAGCGCAGTGCCGAGGGCCTCGATGACCAGGTGCCGGCCGGCAGGGCCGGCGGCGGAGACGTCCTTGAGGGAAGCGGCCCACCGCGTCGGCGTTCCGGGCCCGGCAAGGTCGGCCAGTCCTCGGGCAAGCTGGGTGCCAGTCAGGCGTCCGGTGTTATTGAAGTGCAGTACGGCGTCAACCGCTCGGGCCCGCCCGTCAGCACGGGCGGCGGTCAGGCCGGCGGCGAGAGTAACTGCGGCCAGAGCGCCCAGCCGGCCGGGATGCCCGTACAGGGCATCGAGCACGCGGACGGCGTCGTGCCGAACCTCGTGGGTGGTGGCTGTCTCCAGCACCGGGTGGACAGCGTCGATCAGGAAGCGTTCCGCGTCATGCGGCCAGAGAAGCGCCTGCCAGCCAACGAAGTCCTCGAGGTCGTACCAGCTCTCCTCGACGCCCCGCGCCCGCTGTCCGTGTCCCCTCGTTGCCGTTGGCTCGTGGTCGGGCAGGACGGGGGCCGGATCCTCGACCTCCACGGACCACAGCCAGGAGAGCCAGCGGTGGGAGACCCCGCGGCCGTCCGTCCGTTGGCCGGCCTCGGCTACGAGGTCCAGCCTGGGTGACAGGGCCCGTGACCGGCCGGCGCCGCGGATGCTCCGGCCCTGCAGCCAGTCGTCGTCGACCAGTGGCGTGCGTGCGCGGCTTGCGGCGACCCACCAGGCGGTGTCGGCGTCGGCAACGGATCCTCCCGCTGCGGGCTGATCACCGAGCGCGTACCGAACGGCGGCGAGCATCCCGTCGGGGAGCCGGCCGGCGAGCGCCGTGGCCGCGATTAGTGCCGCCGGCCGTCCGTACGGGTGGAGACGCAGCAGGGCGGCGACCAGGTCGTAACGTCCCGGGGGCCGGGAGCTCGCGGCGATGCGCTCCACTACGGCAGCGGGCTGCACCCAGCCGGCGGGGTCGTTCGGGGTAGCCAGCAGGCGGCGTGGCGGCGCGTCGCCCGCCAGGACGGCGGCGACTTCGTCCAGTCGCCGGACGAGGAACCCGATCGAGTGGCCATGAACGGGGAGAGCGGTTGGGTGCTCGCCGGC
>JALYNC010000123.1 GCA_030773415.1 Actinomycetota bacterium | reverse complement strand
GTGCGCTACTCGTGGGGCGTCGCCCAGCGCCCGGAGATCGGGGCCGGCCGGGCGCCGGTGCCTGCCGACATCGGTCGCGCCGCCCGGCTCTCGCGCGCGGTCGTCGTGCTCGCCGCTGGAGCCGCTGTCGGCTTCCGGAGTCGGGGCCGGCGCGGCGGGCGGCGGTGAGCCGGCTTCCGGGTGCTGCCCCGGGCGTGCGAGGGGCGCTGCTCGTCGCCGGCACCACCTCGGACGCCGGCAAGAGCGTGCTGACCGCGGGCCTGTGTCGCTGGCTGTCGCGCCGCGGGGTGCGGGTCGCGCCGTTCAAGGCGCAGAACATGTCGCTGAACTCCATGGTCACTCCCGGTGGAGCGGAGATCGGCCGGGCGCAGGTGATGCAGGCGGCGGCGGCCGGGGTGGAGCCCGAGGCGGCGATGAATCCGGTGCTGCTCAAGCCCGGCAGCGACCGCCGCAGCCAACTGATCGTGCTCGGCCGGCCGGTCGCCGAGGTGGACGCGATGTCCTACCGGTCGCACAAACCGGCGTTGCTCCAGGTGGCGCTCGACTCCCTGGCGGACCTGCGGCGGCGCTTCGACGTGGTGATCTGCGAGGGGGCGGGAAGCCCCGCGGAGATCAACCTGCGCGACACCGACATCGCGAACATGGGGCTGGCGCGGGCGGCCGGACTGCCCGTGCTCGTCGTCGGCGACATCGACCGCGGCGGGGTGTTCGCCGCGCTGTACGGCACCGTCGCCCTGCTCGAGCCGGCCGATCAGGCGCTGATCGCGGGGTTCGTCATCAACAAGTTCCGGGGCGACCCCGCCTTGCTCGCGCCGGGGCTGCGCATGCTCACCTCCCTGACCGGCCGACCGGTGACCGGCGTGCTGCCGCACGTGCCCGGCCTGTGGCTCGACGGTGAGGACTCCCTGGACCTGGAAGGACAGCGCGAGGTCGCGCCGCCGATGGCAGGTGAGGAGGCGCTGCGGGTGGCGGTGATCCGCCTGCCCCGACTCAGCAACGTGACGGACGTCGACGCCCTGTCGTGCGAGCCCGGCGTGCTCGTCCGGCTGGTCACCCGGCCCGAGCAGCTGGCGGACGCCGACCTCGTCGTTCTGCCCGGAACCCGCGCCACGGTGGAGGACCTCGGCTGGCTGCGACGCCAGGGCCTCGACGCCGCGCTGGCCCGGCACGCGGCCGCCGGCCGTCCGGTGCTCGGCATCTGCGGCGGTTATCAGATGCTGGGGCGCACGATCGACGATCCGGTGGAGAGCGGGGCCGGGCCGGTAACCGGTCTCGGGCTGCTGCCGGTGCACACGCGCTTCGCCGCCGACAAGGTGCTCGGCCGGCCCTTCGGAAGCGCGGCGGCGTTCGGGGCAGCGGCGGTGTCGGCGTACGAGATCCATCATGGCCGCATCACCGTCCGTGGTGGCGAGCCGTTGTTCACCACGCCGGAGGGCCTGCCCGAGGGCTGCGTCGCCGGCGCGGTCGCGGGCACCGTATGGCACGGTGTGCTCGAGAGCGACGCGTTCCGTGCCGCCTACCTCGCGTCCGTGGCGCGGGTGTGCGGCAGGAGATTCCAGCCGGCAGGGGTCAGTTTCGCCGGGGCGCGCGAGACCCGCCTGAACCGGTTGGCGGACCTGGTGGCGGACTGCCTCGACACCGACGCGGTGCTCCGCCTGATCGCCGCCGGGCCGCCGCCCGGACTGCCCGTGCTGCCCCCCGGCGCCCCCGTACCGACTGGAGCCCCATGATCCTCCTGCTCTCCACCGCCGACACCGAGCTGCTGGCCGCCGTACGCAGCGGACGGGCGTACCGGACCGCCAACCCGGCCCGCACGGCCGTCGAGGACCTGCACGGCCTGCTCGAGGGAGTGCAGGTAGTGGTCGTGCGGCTGCTCGGCGGGCGGGCCGCCTGGCCGGAGGGGCTCGATGAGCTCCTGCGGCTGTGCCGGGCCGGCGGTGTGCCGGTGGTGGCGCTCGGCGGCGAGGCCGCGCCGGACGCCGACCTGATGGCGCGGTCGAGCGCACCGGCCGGAGTGGCCACCGAGGCGCTGTCCTACCTGCGTGAGGCAGGCGTGGCGAACCTCGCCTCGCTGGCGGACTTCCTGTCCGACACGTTGCTGCGCACCGGCCTGGGCTTCGAGCCCCCGGCCGCGATGCCGGCCTTCGGCATCTGCGGCGATCGGGCACAGCTGCCCGGCCGGCCGACCGTCGGCGTGGTCTTCTACCGGGCGCACCAGCTGAGTGGAAACACCGGCTTCGTCGACGTGCTGTGCGATGCGATCGAGGCAGCCGGCGCCAACGCGCTTCCCGTGTACTGCTCGTCCCTGCGCCGTGGCGACCCGTCCGGCGCGGCGGTCCTGAGCGGGCCGCTGGCCGAGGTGGACGCGCTGGTGGTGACGGTGCTCGCCGCCGGCGGAACGGCAGCGGCGGAGGCGAGCGCCGGTGGCGACGAGGACGCCTGGGACGTCGGGGCCCTCGCCGCGCTCAATGTGCCGGTGCTGCAGGGGCTGTGCCTGACCTCCTCGCGGCAGGCGTGGGCCGGCTCCGACGCCGGGCTGAGCCCGCTCGACGCGGCCATGCAGGTGGCCATCCCCGAGTTCGACGGACGGCTGATCACCGTTCCGTTCTCGTTCAAGGAGGACGGACCGGCCGGGGTGCCGGTCTACGTGGCCGACCCCGAGCGGGCGCGGCGGGTGGCCGGCACCGCGGTGCGGCTGGCCCGGCTGCGCTCCGTGCCCAACGCCGACAAGAAGGTGGCGCTCGTGCTGTCGTCGTATCCGACGAAGCACGCCCGCGTGGGGAACGCGGTGGGGCTGGACACGCCGGCCAGCGCCGTCCGGCTGCTTGGGGCGCTGGCCGACGCCGGATACACGGTCGGCGAATTTCCCGACGACGGCGACGCGCTGATCCACGCGCTGATCGAGGCCGGCGGCCACGACGTCGAGTGGCTCACCGAGAGCCAGCTGGCAGCGGCGTCCGCCCGAATGACGGCCGCCGCGTACGCCCGGGAGTTCGCGGCGCTCCCCGACAGCCTTCGCGAGCAGATGGTGCGGCACTGGGGGGAGCCGCCCGGCGAGTTGTACGTCGACGGCGGGGACGGCGGCGGCGACGGCTCCGGGGACGACTCCGGGGCCATCGTGCTGGCCGGCCTGCGGTTCGGCAACGTGCTCCTGATGATCCAGCCGCCCCGCGGCTTCGGCGAGAACCCGATCGCGATCTACCACGATCCGGATCTGCCGCCCAGCCACCACTATCTGGCCGCCTACCGCTGGCTGGACACGGAGTTCGGTGCCGACGCGGTGATCCACCTCGGAAAGCACGGGACGCTGGAGTGGCTGCCCGGCAAGGGTCTCGGCCTGTCCGCGGAGTGCGCCCCCGACGCGGTGCTGGGCGACCTGCCGCTGTTCTATCCCTTCATCGTCAACGACCCCGGCGAGGGCACGCAGGCCAAGCGGCGGGCGCACGCCACGGTGATCGACCACCTGATCCCGCCGATGGCTCGCGCGGACACCTACGGCGAGATGGCCAAGCTCGAGCAGCTCCTGGACGAGTACGCCGCGGTCGCCGCGATGGACCCGGCCAAGCTGCCCGCGCTGCGGTCGCAGATCTGGACGCTGATCGAGGCAGCCCGGCTGCACGTCGACCTGCACACCGAGTCGCGCCCCGCCGACGAGGAGTTCGACGACTTCCTGCTGCACCTCGACGGCTACCTGTGCGAGATCAAGGACGTGCAGATCCGTGACGGGCTGCACGTCCTCGGTGAGGCGCCGTTCGGCCCGGCGCGGATCAACACGGTCCTCGCCATCCTGCGGGCAAGCCAGATGTGGGGCGGGCGGGGCGGCGCCGTACCGGGACTTCGGGCGGCGCTCGGCGCGGCGTTCGGCCTGGACGAGCGGCAACTGCTGAGCGCACCGGGCGAGGTGACCGAGGTGCCCGACGCGTTCCGGATGCTGTCGGACGGTCCGGCGGCCACGGGCGCGGACACGGTGGACCGCCTGGAGTCGATGTCCCGGGCGCTGGTGGAGCGGATGGACGCCGGCGGCTGGGACGGGGCCAAGGCCGGTCCGGTCTGCGTCGACGTGCTGGGCCGCAGCGCCCCTGAGGTCGAGCGGGTGCTGCACTTTGCCGCCACGGAGGTGGTGCCGCGCCTGGCGCGGACCACGGACGAGATCGACCGGCTGCTGGGGGCGCTGGACGGGGGCTATGTGCCGGCCGGGCCGTCGGGCTCCCCGACCCGCGGGCTGGTCTCCGTGCTGCCGACCGGCCGCAACTTCTACTCGGTGGATCCCAAGGCGATTCCGTCACCGCTCGCGTGGGACGTCGGGCGGGCACTGGCCGACTCGCTGCTCGCCCGGCACCTCGCCGACACCGGTGCCTATCCGGCGTCGGTGGGTCTCACGGTCTGGGGGACCAGCGCGATGCGAACCTCCGGCGACGACATCGCCGAGGTGCTCGCACTGATCGGCTGCCGGCCGGTGTGGGACGCGGCCAGTCGTCGGGTAACTGGCGTCGAGGTGATACCGATTACGGAGCTGGGGCGGCCGCGGGTCGATGTGACGGTTCGGATCTCCGGATTCTTCCGGGACGCCTTTCCGCATGTCATCGCACTGCTGGACGAGGCGATCCGCCGGGTGGCGGCGCTGGACGAGCCGTCGGAGCAGAACCATCTGGCGGCGCACGCCCGCGAGGATCTGGCCGGTCACGGGGACCTGCGCCGGGCGACCACCCGCATTTTCGGCTCGAAGCCGGGCGCGTACGGCGCCGGGCTGTTGCCACTGATCGACAGCGGCAACTGGCACACGGACGCCGATCTGGCCGAGGTCTACGCCGTGTGGGGTGGTTACGCCTACGGCGAGGGGCTCGACGGCGCGCCGGCCCGGGACGACATGGAAGCCGCCTTCCGCCGAATAGCGGTTGCCGCGAAGAACCAGGACAACCGTGAGCACGACATTGTCGACTCCGACGACTACTTCCAGTACCACGGCGGCATGGTGGCGATGGTGCGGTCGCTGACCGGCCGGGCCCCGCAGGCCTACGTCGGGGACAGCGCGGTGCCCGACGCGGTGCGCACCAGAACCCTGGGCGAGGAGACGGCCCGGGTGTTCCGGGCCCGGGTGGTCAATCCGAAGTGGATCGCCGCCATGCAACGGCACGGCTACAAGGGCGCGTTCGAGATGGCCGCGACCGTTGACTACCTGTTCGGGTACGACGCCACCGCCGGCGTCGTGCACGACTGGATGTACGAGCAGCTGGCGCAGAGCTACGTGTTCGACGAGACGAACCGCGCATTCCTCCAGCGATCCAATCCGTGGGCGCTGCGCGGGATCAGCGAGCGCCTGCTGGAGGCAGCCGAGCGGGGGCTGTGGGAACAGCCCGATCTGCGCACGCTGGAGGGACTGCGCCGGACCTACCTCGAGCTTGAGGGCGAGCTGGAGGGGCGACAGGGGTGAGACCCCGGCCGGCCCCCCGGCCGGGGGTCTCATTGCGCGCCGGTGCACGCACCAGCCTCTGTCGCGGACACGGAAGTGACGTCGCGGACAGCAGCGCATCATCTCGGCGACCCAGACGTGATCGTTGCCAATTGCGAGCACCGGCAGCTCCCGCCCACCGTGCAAATGTTCAGCTGGGTCGGCTGCCGGTTCGTCGAGCAGCCGCGCGATCTCTCCCAGCGGGAACCCGAGCGAGCGGTAGAGCAGCACCTGCTGCAGCCGGGACAGGTCCTCATCGCTGCACTCGCGATATCCGTTACGGCCGCGTCCGGACGGCATGACGAGTCCGATCTCGTCGTAGTGATGCAGCGTGCGCACCGTCACGCCCGTCAGCTCGGCTATCCGGCCCACCGGGTACGTCGTCATCGGCAGCTGTCCTTTCGGGCCCGTCAGCGGGCGGTCTGCACCGCTGGACCTTGAGCGTGCGGCCTGCCGCAACGTCGAGGTCAAGGAGTTTCCCGATCGGACGCTCAGCGTCATGACCGTCGGTGCGGGCCGGTCCGAGCAGGGCTGCGGCCTGCGCCCACGGTGTGTCAGGATGGCGGTGCTGCGACGGCAGTGGAGGAAGCCGGTGCGAATCCGGCGCGGTCCCGCCACTGTTAACCGGGGAGCTCGTTCCCACCCGATGGTCACGGCTGCGCGGGCAGCTGGAAGGCCGGGGACGGGTGCCTGACCCGGAAGCCAGGATACTTCCGCCGTCGCGACCGGAACCACGGGCGAGGACCCCGGGGAAGGAACGCGGCATGCCTGTTCGCCGGTACGCCTCATGACGGCGTACCCCTTCAGCGCCGTCGTCGGTCTCGACGACCTGCGCCTTGCCTTGCTGCTCAATGCCGTCGCGCCCGGTATCGGCGGCGTCCTCGTGCGGGGTGAGAAGGGCACCGCCAAGTCCACGATCGTGCGTGCCCTCGCCGCCCTGCTTCCGTCCCTGCCGGTCGTCGCCGGCTGCCGGTTCGCGTGCGACCCCGCGGCCGCGGACCCCGCATGTCCGGACGGACCGCACCCGGCGGACGGGCCGGTTGCACAGCGCCCCGCCACGCTCGTCGAGCTTCCGGTCGGGGCGAGCGAGGACCGGCTGGTCGGCTCGCTCGATCTGGAGCGAGCGCTGGCGGCCGGGGTGAAGGCGTACGAGCCGGGGCTGCTCGCGGCGGCCCACCGCGGCGTGCTCTACGTCGACGAGGTGAACTTGCTGCACGACCACCTCGTCGACTTGCTCCTCGATGCGGCGGCGATGGGCCGCGCGCACGTCGAGCGCGAGGGGGTGTCCGTCTCGCACGCGGCTCGCTTCCTGCTCGTGGGGACGATGAACCCCGAGGAGGGTGAGCTCCGGCCGCAGCTGCTGGACCGATTCGGCCTCACCGTGGAGGTGCGAGCCAGCCGCGAGCCGGCCGAGCGTGCCGAGGTGGTCCGCCGTCGGCTCGCGTACGAGGCGGGCGCCGACGCCTTCGCGGCCCGCTGGATCGATGCCGACCGGGCGCTGGCCGGCCGGATCGCCGCTGCGCGGCAGCTGCTGCCGTCCGTCGTGCTGCCGGACTCGGCGCTCCGGCAGATCACCGCTGTCTGCGCGTCCTTCGACGTCGACGGGCTGCGCGCCGATCTTGTCACCGCGCGCACGGCGATCGCGCTCGCCGCGTGGAACGGCCGCGACACGGTGACGGGAGACGACGTGCGGCAGGCCGCCCGGCTGGCACTTCCGCACCGCCGGCGACGCGACCCCTTCGACGCTCCGGGGCTCGACGACCAGCAGCTGGACGACGCTCTGGAGCAGGCAGCCCGGGAGTTCCCACCGGAGCCGGAGCCGGACGGTCCGGGTGGCGGTGCCCCCGACGGCGCAGACCCCGACACCGCAGACACCGGCACCGCAGACCCCGACACCGCAGACACTGGCAGCACAGACCCCGACACCGCGGGCAGCCAGAACGGACCTTCCGCCGGCCGCGCCGAGGACGCCGGGAATCCGTCGCACGACGGTTCCGGGTCCCCGGCGGGGGATGCGACGGGCGCCGACCCTGCCAAGCCTGCCAACCCCGCCGACGCTGCCGACGGCGCCAGAGCGTCCGGAGAAGAGACGGCCGCCCCGGCCGCGCCGTTCCAGGTGCGCGCCCTGACCGTCCCCGGCCGGGGGGACGGCGCGGTGGGCCGGCGGTCGCCCGCGCGCACCGAGAGCGGCCGGCTGATCCGGCCGGCGATGCCTGAAGGACGGATCTCGTCGCTGCACGTGGCCGCCACCGTCCGCGCCGCGGCACCGTTCCAGCGGGCGCGCGGCCGGGTGGACGGCGCCCTCCGGCTGGAGGCCCCCGACCTGCGGCAGGCGGTGCGCGAGGGACGGGAGTCGAACCTCGTGCTGTTCTGCGTCGACGCGTCGGGATCGATGGCGGCGCGCAAGCGGATGTCTGCGGTGAAGGGCGCGGTGCTGTCGCTGCTGCTGGACGCCTACCAGCGGCGCGACAAGGTCGGGCTCGTGACGTTCCGCGGGGCGGACGCGGAGGTGACGCTGCCGCCGACCTCGTCGGTGGAGGCGGGCGCCGCCCGCCTCCGGGCGCTGCCGACGGGTGGCCGGACGCCGCTCGCCGCCGGACTGCAGACCGCCGCGGACGTGCTGCGGCGGGAGCGGCTGCGCGACGCCCGACGCCGAGCGCTGCTCGTCGTGGTCACCGACGGCCGCTGGACGGCCGGCCCCGATCCGCGGCCCGTCGCCGGGCTGCTCGCCGGTCACGGCGTGGCCAGCGTGGTGATCGACTGCGAGTCCGGGCCGGTGCGGCTGGGGCTCGCCGGCGCGCTGGCGACCGCCCTCGGCGGCCCGGCCCTGCGGCTGGAGGAGCTGGGCGCGGATGCCCTCGCGTCCGTCGTGCGGGATGTGCGGAGGGCCGCGTAGATGCCGCAGGGACAGCCGGCGTCCGTTCCGGACGACGGGCTCACGACCCGGCAACGCCGGGCGAGGCCGCTGGTGATCGTGCACACCGGCGTAATGAAGGGGAAGTCGACCGCCGCGTTCGGCCTGGCGCTGCGGGCGTGGAACCAGGGCTGGCCCGTCGGGGTGTTCCAGTTCGTGAAGTCCGCGAAGTGGAAGGTGGGCGAGGAGGCCGCGCTGCGGGCACTCGGCGAGGTGCACGAGCGGACCGGCCAAGGCGCCCCGGTGGCCTGGCACAAGATGGGCGAGGGCTGGTCGTGGATCCAGCGGCCGGGAACGGAGGGCGACTCGGCCGCCGACGCCCGGGAGGGCTGGGAGCAGATCAAGCGCGACCTCGCGGCCGAGGCATATGGGTTCTACGTCCTCGACGAGTTCACCTACCCGATGAAGTGGGGCTGGGTCGACGTCGACGACGTCGTGCGAACCCTCGCCGACCGGCCGGGCCGGCAGCATGTCGTGATCACCGGCCGCGACGCCGACCCACGACTGGTCGAGGCGGCTGACCTCGTCGTCGAGATGACGAAGATCAAGCACCCGATGGATGCGGGGCAGAAGGGCCAGCGGGGCATCGAATGGTGACCGTCCCCCGCGTCGTGATCGCCGCCCCGGCCAGCGGCTGCGGCAAGACCACCGTCGCCACCGGACTGATGGTTGCCCTTCGGCGACGGAGTCTGCGGGTGTCGCCGCACAAGGTCGGGCCCGACTACATCGACCCCGGCTATCACGCGCTCGCGTCCGGACGCCCCGGCCGCAACCTCGACGCGTTCCTGTGCGGTGAGGCCCGGGTCGCGCCGCTGTTCGCGCACGCGGCCGCCGACGCGGACGTCGCCGTCGTTGAAGGGGTCATGGGCCTCTACGACGGCGTCGCCGGGTCGCCGTCCGGGTTCGCCTCCACCGCTCACGTGGCGCGGCTGCTCGATGCGCCGGTGGTGCTGGTCGTGGACGCCACCGGCCAGGGGCCGAGCGTCGCCGCCCTCGTCGACGGCTTCGCGGCGTTCGACCGGCGAGTGCGGCTCGGTGGTGTCGTGCTGAACCGCGTCGGGTCTGACCGGCACGAGCAGATCCTGCGCGAGGCGCTCACCGCGCTTGGGGTTCCGGTGCTGGGAGCGCTGCGCCGTGAGGACGCGGTGGCCACGCCGTCCCGCCACCTCGGCCTGGTGCCGGTTGCCGAGCGGGCGCCGGAGGCGACCCGAACCGTGGACGCCCTCGGCGATCTGGTGGCGCGGGCCGTTGACCTCGACGCGGTGCTGGCGCTGGCCCGCTCCGCGCCGCCGCTCCCGGTCGAAGCGTGGTCGCCGGCCGCCGCCGTCCCCGTCGCCGCAGCCGCTGCGACCCCGGGGCGGGCGCCTTCCCGGCCGCTCGTCGCGGTCGCCGGCGGATCGGCGTTCACGTTCTCCTACGCCGAGACTCCTGAGCTGCTCACGGCCGCCGGCGCCGACATCGTGATCATTGACCCGCTCCGCGACGAGGCGCTGCCGGCGGGCACGCGCGCCCTCGTCATCGGCGGCGGCTTTCCGGAGGTGTACGCCGCGGAGCTGTCGGCCAACGAGCAGCTGCGCAGAGACGTATCCGACCTGTGCGCGTCGGGCGCGCCGGTGATTGCCGAGTGCGCGGGACTGCTCTACCTCGCCGAGGAGCTGGACGGGCTGCCGATGTGCGGCGTGGTGCCGACCCGCGCGCGCATGGCGGAGCGGCTCACCCTGGGATACCGGGCGGCGACGGCCGCGTCAGACTCCGTCGTGACGAGCGCGGGCGAGCTCGTCTCCGGGCACGAGTTCCACCGCACGATGTGCGCGCCCGCGGCCGGCGAGCGTCCGGCGTTCGCCTGGGACGACGCGACGTCAGGCTTTGTCGCCGGTCCGCGCGGCAACGTGGTGGCCTCCTACCTGCACACCCATTGGGCCGCCACGCCGGACGCCGCAGCACGACTGGTGGCGGCGGCATGACCGGGCGGGGCCTGACCGGGCGGGGCCTGACCGGGCGGAGCGTGCCCGGGCTGGGCGTGATCGGGGTCTGCCCGACCGGGCTGGGCATGCTCGACGGGCCACCATCGTGACCGCACGCAGACTGGTCGGGGTCGGTACCGGCCCGGGGGACGTCGAGCTGATCACCCTCAAGGCCGTCCGCGTGATGAGCGAGGCGGACGTCGTGTTCGTGCCGGTCATGTCCGACGACGCGCCGGGCCGCGCGGAGGCGACGGTGCTCGCGCACGTCGACGCCGACCGCGTCCGCCGGGTGGTCTTCGCGCTCAGCGACCGGGGCGGGGTCACCGAGGCCCGGCGCAACGCCTGGGACGCGGCGGCCCGCGCGGTGGCGGACGCCTTCGACGGCGGCGCGCAGACGGTCGCTTTCGCCACGATCGGCGACCCGAACGTCTACAGCACCTTCACCTACCTGGCGGCCACCGTGCGCGAGCTGGTGCCGGGCCTGGCCGTGGAGACGGTGCCTGGCATCACGGCGATGCAGGATCTGGCCGCGCGCAGCGGCACCACCCTGTGCGAGGGCACGGAGTCGCTCGCCTTGCTGCCGCTCACGGCGGGTCTGGACGCGTACGGCGAGGCGCTGCGGACCTTCGACACGGTGGTGGCGTACAAGGGCGGGCGGCACCTGCCGCAGGTGCTCGACGTGCTGCGCGCGGCGGGCCGGCTGGACGACGCGGTGTACGGCTCGGCGCTGGGACTTCCCGAGCAGGACGTGCGGGCGCTACGGGAAGTCGACGCCCGGGACGTCGGCCCGTACCTGTCCACGGTGATCGCACCCGCACCGCGTGCGACCCGGGGTGGGCGGCTGTGAGCGGCGGCAAGGTGACGTTCGTCGGCGCCGGTCCGGGCGCGGCCGACCTGCTCACGTTCCGGGCCGCTCGTGCCATCGCCGAGGCCGACATCGTGATCTGGGCGGCGTCGCTGGTTTCGGCCGAGGTGCTGCAGCACGCCCGACCGGACGCGGAGATCGTGGACTCCGCACAGCTGCCGATGGAGGCCCTGCTGCCGCTGTACGAGCGTGCCGGGCGCAACGGGCTGAAGGTGGCGCGCATCCACTCCGGCGACCCGTCACTGTGGGGGGCGGTGCAGGAGCAGCTCGACCGGTGCCGCGAGCTCGGCCTGGCAACGGAGATCGTGCCGGGCGTCTCCGCCTTCAGCGCGGTCGCGGCCATCGTGCAGCGGGAGCTGACGATTCCGGAGGTCGCGCAGTCGGTGATCCTCACCCGGCTGGGCGGCGGCAAGACGCCGATGCCGCCGGGCGAGGAGACGCGGGACTTCGCCCGGCACGGCACCACGATGGCGCTGTTCCTGTCCGCGGCGCGCTCCGGCCAGCTGCAGGAGGAGCTGCTGTCCGGCGGCTACTCGGCGGACACCCCATGCGTCGTCGCCTACCAGGCCACCTGGCCGGACGAGCTCGTCGTCACGTGCACCGTCGGGACGCTCGAGGAGACGGTCAAGGCGCACAAGTTGTGGAAGCACACGCTGTTCCTCGTCGGCCCGGCGCTGAACGCCGGCGGCACGCGCTCGCACCTGTACCACCCGGGGCACTTCCACGGGCACCGCAAGGCCGACCGCGAGGCGCGCCGCAAGCTGCGCGACCAGGGAGCGTCGGCCGGATGACCGGCGAACCGCCCGAGCTGCGCGAGCCGGACCTGCCGCGCACGGCCAAGCAACGGCCGCGCGCGCTGCGCACCGGCTGGACAACCGGCACGTGCGCATCGGCGGCGGCCCGCGCCGCGACCGCAGCCCTGCGCGACCAGCGGGTGCAGGACGACGTGGAGGTCGTGCTGCCGTCGGGCAATCGGGTGTCGTTCGCTGTCGAACTCTGCCGGTACGACGGCGTTCGGGCGGAGGCGGTCGTCGTCAAGGATGCGGGTGACGACCCCGACGTGACGCACGGCGCGCACCTGACCGCCACCGTCTCCTGGCGCGACGAGCCGGGAATCGCGCTGGAGGGCGGGCTGGGGGTCGGCGTCGTGACCAAGCCCGGCCTGGGCCTCGACGTCGGTGACCCGGCGATCAACCCGGTGCCGCGGCGCATGATCGAGCAGAACGTCGGTGAGATCGTCGACCTGGCGAGCCACGGCGTCCGCGTCGTGGTCTCCGTGCCAAACGGCGAGCGGATGGCGCGCAAGACGACAAACGCCCGGCTCGGCATCCTGGGCGGCATCTCGATCCTCGGCACCACGGGGATCGTGCGCCCGTTCTCGACCGCCTCGTGGCGGGCCAGCGTCGTACAGGCCGTGTCGGTGATGGCCGCCCAGGGTGAGCGCACCGTCGTGCTCTGCACCGGCGGGCGGACGGAGAAGGGTGCGCGGGCGCTGCTCCCGGAGCTGCCCGAGGTCTGCTTCGTGGAGGTCGGGGACTTCACCGGCGCGGCGCTGCGGCAGGCCATCGACGACGGACTCGAGCACGTGGTCTTCGTCGGCATGGCGGGCAAGCTGACGAAACTGGCCGCCGGGGTGCTGATGACGCACTACACGCGGTCGGCGGTCGACAAGGGCCTGCTGGGGGCGCTCACCCGCGCCGTCGGCGGGAATGAGGCGCTCGCCGAGCAGGTGGCCGAGGCCAACACGGCGCGCCACGCCTACGAGCTGTGGCAGTCCGCGGGTCTGCTGCCGGTGGCGGGATCGGAGCTGTGCCGCCGGGTGCAGGAGGTTCTGCACCGGTTCGCCGGCGGCGCTCTCACCGCCGAGGTCGCGCTGGTGGACTTCACGGGCCGCCGGGTGGTCGCCGCCACGCGGGCGGACTGGGTGGCCGCGTGATCACCGTTATCGGCTACGACGGGCGGCCGCTCCCGGACCAGGCACGGGCCGCGGTGGCGGGCGCCGGACTCGTCGTCGGTGGGGCCCGGCACCTCGAGTCGGTGGGGGTCCCGCCCGGTGCGCGCACCGTCGTGATGGGTGACGTCCGCGACGCGGTGGAGCAGCTGCGGGCGCACTCAGCCGGCGCAGGGGGCTCCGGCGACGCGGTGGTGCTGGCCAGCGGTGACCCTGGTTTCTTCGGGATCGTGCGGCGGCTGCGCGCGGCGAACCTGCCCGTCACCGTCGTTCCCGCGGTGTCGTCGGTGGCGCAGGCGTTCGCCCGCGTGGGCATCGAGTGGGACGACGCCCTGGTGGTGTCCGCCCACGGACGGGATCCGCGCGCCGCGCTCAACGCCTGCCGCCGCTTCAGCAAGGTGGCCGTGCTGACCGACGCCGCCACCGGACCGCGGGAGATCGCCGCCGCCGTTCCCGGGCGTCGCCTCGTCGTGGCCGAGCGCCTGGGCGAGCCGGACGAGCGGGTCGTCGAACTGCCCGCGGAGCAGGTCGCCGCGCGGGACCGCTGGCGGGAGCCGAACGTCGTGCTCGTGCTCGGCGACGAGCCGGCGTCCGAGCCCGGCCGGATCGCCGGGGGCGACGTCGTGCCGCGCGACGGCTGGGCGCTGCCCGACGCGGCGTTCGAGCACCGCGACGGGATGGTCACCAAGGCGGAGGTGCGGGCGCTCGTGCTCGCCAGGCTGGCCCCCCGTCCCGGCGCACTGGTCTGGGACGTGGGTGCCGGCAGCGGTGCCGTCGGGATCGAGTGCGCCAGGTTCGGCGCGGCCGTGTGCGCGGTGGAGCGCGACGTGGACTCCGTGCAGCGGATCTTCCGCAATGCCTCCAGGCACGGGGTCCGGCTCGACGTGATCAGTGGCGCGGCGCCCGAGGCGCTGGCCGGTCTGCCGGAGCCTGACGCCATCTTCGTCGGTGGCGGCGGCGCGGACGTCGTTTCGGCCTGCGCCGAACGGCGATCACCTCGGCTGGTCGCCGCCCTGGCGACGCTGGACTCCGTGACGCGAGTAACCGCTGTCATGCACATTGCGGGTTATCAGGCGCAATCGGTGATGCTGCAGGCCGCCCGGTTGCGGCCGCTCGGAGACGGCACGGGCCTGGCCGCGCAGAACCCGGTGTTCGTGGTGTCCGGCAGGCGGTCGTGACGGCTGTGACCGCTGTGACGGCGGGGCGCGACCGTGGCATCGGCGTAGTGTCGGTGACGGCGGCCGGGCAGACGGCGGCTCGGCGCCTGACCGAGGTGTGGCCCGAAGCGCGCCGGTACGACGGCCCGCCGCGCGAGGCCCTGACTCGCGCCTTCGCCGAGTGCGACGGCGTCGTCTGCTTCCTCGCGGTGGGGGCCACGGTGCGGCTGCTGGCGCCCCTGCTGAGCGACAAGCACAGCGAACCCGGCGTCGTCTGCGTCGACGAGGCAGGGCGGTTCGCCGTGCCGGTGGTCGGCGGCCACGCCGGCGGGGCGAACGAACTCGCGGAACGGGTCGCGGACGTCCTCGGCGCGCAGGCCGTGGTGACCACCGCGAGCGACGCGGCCGGCGTGACCGCCCTGGACACGCTCGGCGCCGACCTCGGATTCCGGCTCCAGCCGGGCAGCGAGCTCGCCGCGGTCGGCGCCGCGATGCTACGCGGTGAACGCGTTTCGCTGGTGTCGGACCGAACGGAGCCGTTGCCGCCGCTACCGCCGAACGTCGTGGCTGTCCCGCTGCCGGCCGAGCCGTCCGCCCTGAGCGGACCACTGCTCGCCGTCACCGACCGGGTGGGAGAGCTGTCCCGTCCCGCGGTGGTGTACCGGCCGCCCAGCATCGTCGTCGGCATCGGCAGCAGCCGGGGGGTCTCGGCCGACGAGGTGCGCGCGCTTCTCGACGAGGTGCTGGCCGACGCCGGCGTCTCGCCCCTGTCGGTGCGGCACCTGGCCACCGTCGAGGCCAAGCGCGACGAGCCCGGCATCGTCGCGGTTGCCGCCGAGCGCGGGTGGCACCTGGTCTGCCATCCGGCGGAACGGCTCGCCGCCATCGGCGTGCCGAATCCGTCGGAGGTGGTGCGCGCCGCGGTCGGCACGCCCAGCG
>JALYNC010000122.1 GCA_030773415.1 Actinomycetota bacterium | reverse complement strand
TCCGGGTGCTCCCCGGACGCTGGCCGCTGCTGCCGTTCGGACGTGCCGGACCCGCCACGTACCGGCTCCTACTGCGCCGCGACCGGGGCCTCGGCGGGTGCCGCGGCTCCGTCGGCGCCGTCCTCGACCGGGGAGAGCGAAATCTTGCCACGCGGGTCGATCTCCGTGATCTCGACCTGCACCTTGCTTCCGACCTTGAGGACGTCCTCGACGTTCTCCACCCGCTTGCCGCCGGACAGTCCCCGCAGCTTGCTGATGTGCAGCAGGCCGTCCTTGCCCGGCTGCAGTGAGACGAAGGCGCCGAACGTCGTGGTCTTCACGACGGTGCCGAGGAATCGTTCGCCGACCTCGGGCATCAGCGGCGAGACGATCGAGCGGATGGCACGCAGCGCGACATCCGCCTTCGGGCCGTCCGTAGCGCCGATGTAGATCGTCCCGTCGTCCTCGATGGTGATCTCGGCACCGCTGTCCGCCTGGATCTGGTTGATCATCTTGCCCTTCGGCCCGATGATCTCGCCGATCTTGTCAACCGGCACCTTCTCGGTGAGGATCCGCGGGGCGAACTCCGACATCTCGTCGGGGGCGTCAATCGCCTCGATCATGACGTCCAGGATCGCGATCCGGGCAGCCCGGGCCTGGGTCAGCGCGGCCGCCAGCACGGAGGCGGGGATGCCGTCCAGCTTGGTGTCGAGCTGCAGGGCGGTGACGAAGTCCCGGGTACCGGCGACCTTGAAGTCCATGTCACCGAACGCGTCCTCGGCGCCGAGGATGTCGGTCAGCGTCACGTACTCGAGCTTGCCGTCGTTCTCCTCGGCGATGAGCCCCATTGCGATGCCGGCGACCGGTGCCTTCAGCGGTACGCCGGCGTTCAGCAGCGCCAGGGTGGACGCACACACCGCGCCCATCGAGGTGGAGCCGTTGGAGCCCAGCGCCTCCGACACCTGGCGGATCGCGTACGGGAACTCCTCCCGCGTCGGCAGCACCGGCAGCAGCGCCCGCTCTGCCAGCGCGCCGTGGCCGATCTCCCGACGCTTCGGCGAGCCCACGCGGCCGGTCTCACCGGTGGAGTAGGGCGGGAAGTTGTAGTTGTGCATGTAGCGCTTGCGGTTCTCCGGGTTGAGCGTGTCGACCATCTGCTCCATGCGGAGCATGTTCAGCGTGGTGACGCCCAGGATCTGTGTCTCGCCGCGCTCGAACAGCGCCGACCCGTGCACCCGTGGCACCACGTCCACCTCGGCGGACAGCGAGCGGATGTCGGCCAGACCCCGGCCGTCGATGCGCACGCCGTCGCGGATGACGCGCTGACGGATCAGCTTCTTGGTGGCGGTCCGGAAGGCGGCGCTGATCTCCTTGTCGCGGCCGTCGAACTGCCCGGCCAGCTGACCCTTCACCGACGCCTTGATCCGGTCGAGCTCGCTCTCCCGATCCTGCTTGCCGGCGATGGTCAGCGCAGCGGTCAGCTCGTCGGAGACGGCGGCGGTGACGGCCTCGAGGACGTCGTCGCCGTAGTCGAGGAACCGGGGGAACTCGGCGACCGGCTTGGCCGCCTTGCCCGCCAGCTCGGACTGCGCCCGGCACAGCGCCGCGATGTGCGGCTTGGCGGCCTCCAGGCCGCTCGCCACCACGTCCTCGGTCGGTGCCTGCGCACCGCCGGCGATCAGGTTGACCGCGCCACGGGTCGCTTCCGCCTCCACCATCATGATCGCGACGTCACCGTCGTCGAGCAGGCGGCCGGCGACGACCATGTCAAAGGTCGCCCGCTCCAGCTCGCTGTGGGTCGGGAAGGCGACCCAGCTGCCCTCGATGAAGGCGACACGGGTGGCGCCCACGGGACCGCTGAAGGGGATGCCGGACAGCTGGGTGGACATGCTAGCCGCGTTGATCGCCACCACGTCGTAGAGGGTGTCGGGGTCGAGCGCCATAATCGTCTCGACGATCTGGATCTCGTTGCGCAGGCCCTTGGTGAACGTCGGGCGCAGCGGCCGGTCGATGAGCCGGCAGGTCAGGATCGCGTCCTCCGAGGGACGGCCCTCGCGGCGGAAGAACGAGCCGGGGATGCGTCCCGCGGCGTACATCCGCTCCTCGACGTCCACGGTCAGCGGGAAGAAGTCTAGGTTGTCCTTGGGCGCCTTCGACGCGGTGGTCGCGGACAGCACCATGGTGTCGCCGAGGTAGGCGACGGCGGAGCCGGCGGCCTGACGGGCCAGCCGGCCGGTCTCGAAGCGGATGGTGCGGGTGCCGAAGCTTCCGTTGTCGATAACGGCCTCGGCGTACTGGGGATCGGTGCCCTCCATAGGGCCTCCTTCGTCTCGTCGGGCCGGACGGCCTCGACGACCGGGAGGAGCGGCGCCGGTCTTCAGTGGTGATGCTCGGGCCCACGCCCGGGGATCACCACCGAGGACCGGCCCCCGTTCGCATCCGCGAGGCGTCGAGCTGTCCGGCTCGGGTGCGTCGTGCGGCAAGAGGGCCGTACGACCAAGGGAGCGACCGGAGCCGCTCCCTGAGTGATGCTGCTAGCGGCGCAGACCCAAACGCTCGATCAGTGCGCGGTAGCGGTTGATGTCCTTCTTGGCCAGGTACTGCAGCAACCGGCGACGGCGGCCGACCAGCAGGAGCAGACCCCGGCGGCTGTGGTGGTCGTGCTTGTGCGTCTTGAGGTGCTCGGTCAGGTCTGCGATCCGCTTCGAGAGCATCGCCACCTGCACCTCGGGGGAGCCGGTGTCACGCTCGACCGTGGCGTGCTCGGTCATGATGCGGGTCTTCTCAGCACTGTCGAGTGGCACGA
>JALYNC010000121.1 GCA_030773415.1 Actinomycetota bacterium | reverse complement strand
GTCGTTGTCGATGGCCCGGACCTGCACGCGATGCACCATCTCGCATCTCCTGCGGGGAAGACAGGATCAGACGAGCCCAACCGTGAACCCGCCCAGGCCCGACGCCAAGGACCGGGGCGGGCGTGTCCCGAAGCAGGGCGAAGGTTCGCAGCCGCGGCACTAGTTGCGGACTGGCTGCGGACCGAGATCACTCGCGTCTCCGCCGTCTCACCGCGCTGGAGATAAGGTGTTCGCGTCCCCACGCAGGTCAGGATGCCGCCCGCGGCAGGCGCCGCGAGGGCGCTGCACGTAGTAACGGACCTCCGGCCCACCCTCCTTCTTGGAGCGCCGCAGCCGGACGGACCACGGGGCCCGACGCAGCCGGCATGCGCTGGCGACCGTAGGGACATGGTGGTAGCGCGAACCGCGCCGGTCACTCCGACGACGAGTCCAAGCCCTGTCTGCGGGGTTGGGCAAGGGCTCCTAGACCCAACCCGTGACGGCTGGGGAAAGGCGGCGGCGCGCTGATCCGGGCGAGTTAGCCGGGGCTCGGCGCCGCTGTGCGCCTGCGGCGGTGGTGACCGGCGGGGCCAGCCAAGCGTTCCTTGGGCGCTGCGGTGTGAGCGCGGTCATAGGTCCTCGACTGAAGGCCGATAAGAACGGGGTGAGCACTGCGACGTCGAACACGGGTGAGGCGTATGACGCCACCCGGCGCATCCTGCTGGCCGACGTGCCGGGGTGGACCGGTGCCGAGGCGTTTAGACGTCGTGCCCTGCCCGTGCTGCCGCGACGCGTGCCGCCGTCCACTGAGCCAGCCGGCGACACCGTCGCCCATGTTCTGCCGTCCCGAGCCGGACAGTCGACCGGACCGCGGATATGTCTACCGCGCGTCGTGCCGAGTCGGCCGGGCGCCGGAGCCGCCGGTACCGGGCGACTTGCGTTGATCGACGCGGCCGGCGCCGCACCCGACGCCGCGGACCTACAGCGATCATCGTCGGAAACCGTTCGGTGGTCGTGGTGGCGATGGTGGTGGCGGCAGGATCACGGCCAGCTCGCCACCGAGTGTGATGTCGACTCCCTGCCCTCGGGTAACCAGGAGAACGCGGCCGAGGTGAAGCCAGGAGGGCGACACCGGCACCGTTGAGCCGCCAACTGAACTGCTCGTGCACACACGCATCCTGAGTGGCCCGCCCAGTTCCACCTAGATACGGGCCGTTCCCAGTCGAACACGCCGCCGGAGTGACGGCCGCACTCCACTGCTTGTCCGGTACGCGACCGCGCGGGACTGTCGAGATCCGTGTGTTGTCGCCCTGAGAGGGACGTTATGGCGTGGTGGGTATGGGCTCTTATCGCCTGGTCGACGGCGGCGTCCGTCGCGGTTCTGTGGCTGGCCGCTGTGGTCTCCGACGTTCGGTCGGGTGAGCTCCAGGACTCGGCTGCACCGCTGGAGCTGCCCTGGGTTGCCGGGACTTCACCGGATCCCTTCCCCCTGTTCCGTTTCGACCCGAAGTCGATCGTGGCCACCGCTCAAGCGGCCTTCAACCGCAGCGAACTCAGTGGCCGGAGGGTTTCCTGGTCAACGGTCCACGTGCGCTGGAGGAGCACTGTGGCCACCGCTCGAAGGGCCATCTCCAGAGTCCGAGGCGGCGGGCCGGCGGCCATCACCCCGGACGAGCCGATTATGCCGGGACAGGTGGACAGGTCACGCTGACTCATCGATAGAACGCACACAGCGCGCAAGGTCTCCGCCGGGCGGGCATGGAACGGCGGAGATGGCGATCACGCGGTCGGGTGCCCTCGCGCGGTAGGACTGCCGATGAGAGTGAGGACCGTCCATCGTCCTTCCACCCCCCCGTGGCGCCGGGTCGGCGTCCTCTGCACAGGTAGGGATATCCCGTGTCCCGTCGCGTCGTCCCACGCGCCCCTGATCACAACCTCTCATCAGACGCCCCTGAGCGTCGCCGCCGGCCTCGAGGCCAGGCAGCGCGCATCGTTGTGGCGGGCGCGGCATTGCTACTGGCCGGTCCAGCGAGCATGGTGGCGGCCGGCGCCG
>JALYNC010000120.1 GCA_030773415.1 Actinomycetota bacterium | reverse complement strand
GGCTGGGCCTGTACCTGCCGGCTGTGCTCACCGCGTCCGTGGTGATCGGGGCGCTCATCGGCGCCGAGGTGCCGCTGCTGATGGCGCTGCTGCAGCGCATCCGGGCGCAGGACGCCGGGGAGGCGGTTGCCGACCTCAACGCGGCCGATTACCTCGGGGCGTTGGTCGGCGGGCTGGCGTTCCCCTTCGTGCTGTTGCCGATCTTCGGCCAGCTGCGCGGAGCGATGGTTGCCGGGGCGGTGAACCTGCTGGCGGCCGCTCTGGTCGTCGGCTGGCTGCGATCCGGGCGCGGCGGGGTGCGTCTGACCCGCCGGACCACCGTCGCTCTCGGGGCGCTCGGCCTGGCCGGCTTCACAGTGCTGGGCAGCACCGCCGTCCTCGCGTCGCAGTTCGAGGTGACCGCTCGCCAGCGCCTGTACCGCGAGCCGGTGGTGCACGCCGAGCGCAGCGACTATCAGGAGATCGTGCTGACCCGGTCGCTGCCGGGCGCTCCGGAGGATCTGCGGCTGTTCCTCGACGGGGACCTGCAATTCTCCAGCCGGGACGAGTACCGCTACCACGAGGCGCTGGTGCAGCCCGCAATGGCCGCAGGTGCCGCGTCCGTACTGATCCTGGGTGGCGGCGACGGCCTGGCCCTGCGGGAGGTGCTGCGTTCGCCGGTGGACAAGGTGGTCGAGGTGGAGCTGGACCCAGCCGTGCTGCGGCTGGCCCGCGAGGACGAGCGGCTGCGCCAGCTGAACCGGGACAGCCTGCGCGACCCTCGGGTCCGCGTCGTGGAGGCCGACGCGATGACCTGGCTTCGGTCGGCCACCGAGCAGTTCGACGTGGTGATCGTCGACATGCCGGATCCGGACGATCCGGCGACCGCCAAGTTGTACAGCCTGGAGTTCTACGGGCTGGCGAAGCGGGTGCTCGCCCCCGGCGGACGCCTCGTGGTGCAGGCCGGATCGCCGTACTTCGCCCCGGCCGCGTACTGGTCGGTGGTCCGCACCGTCAACGCGGCCGGCCTGGCGGTGGTGCCGTACCACGTGGACGTCCCGAGCTTCGGCAACTGGGGCTTCGTGCTGGCTGGGCACAAGCCACCGGCCAGGCCGCTGCGGGTGTCGCCGGAGGTGGCCGCGGAGTTGCGTTTCCTGGACGCCGGGGTGCTGGCATCTGCCACGGCATTTCCGCGCGACGTCCAGCCGCAGGACGTCGACATCACGACCCTGGACCGGCCACGGATTCTGGACTACACCCGCCAGGGGTGGCGCGGGTACTGACTGCTAACGGCAACGGGGTGCACGCCGGTTGTCGGCATGCACCCCGTCGACCGGTACTGCGGTTAGTCCCCCGCGTACACGCCCCGGACCACGGATACCAGCTGCTCCGGGCTGGCGTGCTCGGCGACGTCCGCCTCGCTGACAATGCCCACGAGCGTGTGCCCGTCGATCACCGGCAGCCGCTTGACCTGGTGCTGGGCCATGGTGCGCACCAGCTCGTTGAGGTCGTCGTCGGCACCGATGGTGACCGGCTTGCCCTGACCGAGCTCGCCGGCCGTGACCGACGCCGGGTCCTTGCCCGCGGCGAGCACCTTCACGACGATGTCGCGGTCGGTCAGCATTCCCTTGAGCCGCTCGTCGTTACCGCAGATCGGCATCGCCCCGACGTTCAGCTCCGCCATCCTCTTGGCAGCGTCCAGGACCGACTGGTCCTCCTGAACGCACTCGACGCCACCGCTCATGATCTCCCGTGCCGTGTTAGCCATCGTTCCTCCTGAATCGTTGCTCATCTTCGGGCGGAAGGTCGTGCCCCGTCTGGGGCCGTTCCCGGCAGCGGCCGCTACCAACCCGGGGCACGCCGTGGTCACCGGACCGGTACGCCAGCCACGCTGGCCAGCCTCGGACCCGCACCCTGGCGCATGGTCCGCATACCGATCTCTCCACGGCCGCTCTCGCCGTGACTTGAACCCGGCGGCGCAGGGGAAGTATCGCCGAATGCTGATCGTCATGGCGGGCCCACCTGGCTCTGGGAAGAGCGCTCTCGCGGGACCCCTGGCACGAGCACTGGGCTGCGCATTGCTGGCGGTCGATCCGATCGAAGCGGCACTGTGGCGCGCCGGCATCGCGCGCGACCAGCCCACCGGACTCGCGGCGTACATCGTCGCGGAGGCTCTCGCGCGCGAACAGCTGCACCTGGGCAACGACGTCATCGTGGACGCGGTCAACGACGCAACCGCCGCGCGGCAGCAGTGGCGATCACTCGCTGCACAGTGCGCGAGCCCGCTGGTGTTCGTGGTCGTCTCCTGCAGCGACGAGCGAGTCCACCGGCAGCGCTTCGAGTCGCGCCGGCGTGACATCGAGGGCTTCCCCGAGTCGGCCTGGGAGGCAGTTGTCGAGCGCCAGGCCGGGTTCGTCGGCTGGTCCGACGAAGGAGTGCACATCGATTCGTTGCGGCCGCTCAAGGAGGAGATCCGGACCGTCCTCGACCACATCGAACGCAGCCGGCGGGCATCGCAGGCGCTCGCCAGCATGGAGGCCGAAGCGGCGCGGCATTGACGTGAGGGGGGTGTTGTCAGCCAGATGTGGTTCCGTCGATCAGCATGCTGCAATTCCTCGGGTCCGCGTTCACCGCTTCGTCGCTGGCGGTGGGAAAGACCGGCCGCGGCTCACCCCAGCACACATCAAACTGGGCTAGGCGACAATGGCTGGAACGTGTAAGATAAGCACAATAATTGTTCGCCTATTTCCGTCCGGACGCCTGTTGTGGGGTGGTGCCATGCGTGATGCGTTCTTGTCGGCGATAGATCGCGTGGCCGACGTTATGGAGAACTGGTCGGCGCCCGCCCATTGGGACCTCGATGAACCGGAGTTCACTGGGACCCTCCCGGCATTCACCTCTCCGGACATCCTTGGCTGCGCATCCACTGCCGTTGAGCACCTCGCGATGAGAAGGGCGGGCATCTTCGCTCTTGACGTCCACCTAGGACAGTGGGCGGAACCACCGTCCTGGGACGATGTTAGGGCTCTGCAGCAACTCGCACCTTGGCAGGCTCCCTCCATGTGGTTTCTCGGAGATGAATCTGGGTCGGCATATGCGATCCGGCGCCAGTTCTTGCACCAGGATGTGGAACCAGATGCGCCCGGCGTGCGCGCTTGGCTCGTTGCGCACAGATTCGACGAATCGTCACACCGATGGGGTGTGTCAACCATGTTCAAGTCGGTTCCAGCGAATCGGTCCGCCGGCTAGCCGTAAAGTGCGTGAAAGCAGCCTGCGGGAGAGCCTGTCGGCCAGAGGTACCACCGTTGTCCCGACGCCCTGCCGTCGTCTAAGTGATGCGCGCGAAGACCACCACCGTGCCCGGCCAGCCGCCCAGCCAGCGGGCGCTTTGGACTATGCGGGCACCACGTACGAAAAGAAGGAGTTCCTGAACTCCTCAGCCGCCGCAGGAGTAAGACCTGATGGGATCGCCGTGCCAGTGACGAGCGAGAGCATCACCTCGGCGCGTTGTCGGCGAGTGCCCTGCCGTTACGGACGTCCTTGCTGAACGTCGCCGGTGTCCCGATCTCGTAAGGCAGGACATCGGGGAACAGCTCCTGCGCGACGGCGTGTCCGTACGACTGCGGGTCGCCCGACGCGGCGTTCGCCGCCACCGCCGCGGCGAGCATCTGCGCGAACGCCTTGCCATCGGCAGCGACGTCCTCCGACGGATGCCGGCTGTTGGCGGGGTTGGAGAAGTCGGTGTCGTCCGGCCAGAAGATCGGCTACATCATCGGGCGGCCGGCCCGGTCGACCTGGCGCCATCCTCCGGAGCCGTCGGACAGCTTCGTCGTCGCCCAGACGCCGACTCGGGTGCCTGCGGACAGGTCGGCGTAGCCGTGCGGAACTTCGAGGACGATCGAGGCAACGGTCGTGCCGGCGAAGGTGTTCTTTGCCTCCTCGGGTCGCCAGCCGGACAAATCGAGTGCGGTGCCGCCGGTGACCGAGGAGCTCACCGGCTCGAGCAGCGACAGGTCGAAGTAGAAGGGATCGGCTGCACGACCGGCCCACACCTGCAGGGCGCCGGCGCTCGCAGCCTGGCCAGTCCTGCCCTCGACGACCAGCTGGCGGCGGCGGCGTCGTCGGCAGCCTCCACCCCGGTCAGCACGTCCTGCTGGAACGCCTGCCCGCCGGCGCCGTCGATCTCCCCGAATGTGACGCGAAGGTCACGTCCTCCCGCTCCGACCCGTCGCGGTGGGCCTTCAGCTCGTACCGTGCCCCCGGCCAGAAGTCGGGATCGGCATGCTGCCCGGTGACGGTCGAGTTGACGTCCAGAACGAAGACGGTGCTGCCCGGCCCGTCGAAGCGTACAGGTCGTCGATGACCAACTGGCCGCGCTCGGCAGCCTCAGGCGTGTCGAGGTGGTGGGACATGGCGGTCCTTCCGGGGGCTCCGCCGAGCCGCCGGGGCGCGCACGTTGCTGCGGTGGTCGTGGCTGCCGGAATTCGATCGCCGCATCCTGTGCGTCACCCGCGGGAGCTGATTCCAGTGACGTTCACGTCGGCGGGGAGGGAGATGCGCATTGGCACCAGGTCGACAGGTCCGGACCGCCGCTGTTGTTCTCGGTTCCGGCCGGCGACGTTGATCGCTTCGCGGAAGAACGTGACCAGCCGGTCGACGTGCGCGTCGAAAGCGAACTCGTCCCGCTGCCGCCACACGCTCTCGCGCAGCTCGGCCATGCGGTCCCGGTCGCGCAACCGCGCCACCAGATCAGCCGGCTCCTTCCAGAAGACCCCCAGCTGACGGTCTCGGGCGAGCGTTTGCGTCGCCACCACCGACCCGCCGTTGTCGCGCTGAATGGCGGGCACGCCCGCCGCGGCCAACGTTGCCATCCGCGCCGGAATGTTCAGGTCGTCCCAGGTGGCGGCGTGCAGATCGCCGCCATTCGCGCTGCGGAAGTCGTGCAACCAGCCGGCGTCGTACTGGGAGAACTCCCGGACCCAGTTGCGCTGGTCGACCTGCGGATGCAGGTGAAAGTGGTTCGGGGCGACCTGCCGTACCGCCGCCACCCAGTCGCGCATCTGCACGGCGGCCTTCTCGCTGTACAGGTGAACGTGCACACCCGCCCGGGCCAATTCGCCGAGCACTTCCGGCGGTGGGCCCATGGGACGCCCCGGAATGACGGTGTGCACATCGCCGTCCGCGTCCGACAGCAGGGGCGAGCGCTCCCCGGCGAGCCACTCCGCCTTCGGCAGGTCGCCGTCCAGGACGTCGCTGAGCCGGTCCCGGGTGCCGGGCAGCACCGCGGCGAACCAGTCCCGCAGCTCCCGGCTGGAGTACAAGACCCCGTCCGAGCGCAGATGCAAGTCCGCCAGCTGCGGCCAGTGTCCGCGGGCGAGGGAGAACCACGGGCCCTCCTTGAAGTGCCAGACGAACGGCACGCCCAGGTCCGCGCGCAGCACTTCGGCGGCGAAGGGCACCGCCTGCCAGTTCAGCAAGGCGTAGATGACGTCCGGCTGCAGTTCCCGGACGGCTTGCCGCCAGCGCTCACGCGGGACCTCGGTCACATGACCGAACGGCACGGGGCCCACCGTGTTGAACCACACCGGCTGGTCGGTCCACAGCCCGAACAGCTCGTGGCCGCGCTCGGCGAGCGACAGGATCCGCTCGGGGTTGTGGGCCAGCTCGCCGACCAGCAGGATGCGCAGGCCGTCCGGTGCCTTCGGAACCGCCGGACGCTCGCGGAAGCGGCGGTAGTGCTCCACCTCGTCGTGCAGCGATCCGGCGGTGCTGTGGAAGCGCAGCGGCTCCTGCACCCGGTACCGGGACCGGTAGGTGTTGAGCCCGCCCCACGGCTCGCGCATCGCGGTCGAGCGCTGCAGTGGGTGACGGCGCCAGATGCAGGTGACCCGGCCGGTGCCGACCGGCTCCCGGCCGTCGAGCAGCCGGTCGAACAGCATGCGGTCGTGGTCGTCGGTGGTCAGCTCCGCCCGCTCCAGCCAGCGCTCGGGCGTTCGCCGGTGCATCGCCTGCACCAACTGCAGCGGCTCGCCGTCGATCCGGCCTGGGGCGGTCAGGTACTCGGTGTGCCGGACACCCGTGACGGCGAGGGGCGCCTGCCGGTGCGCGTCCAGCAGTTCGACCAGCGATGCCAGGTGATCACGGTGCATCACGTCGTCACTCGGCAGGTACGCCACGTACTCGCCCCGCGCCAGCTCCAGGCCACGGTTCAGGGCCGCACCGAGCCCGCGGTTGGCGGGCAGCCTCGCCAGGCGGACCCGCGGCTCGTCCAGCGCGCTGCCCAACGCCCCCGCCACGTCACCCGGCGAGCCGTCGTCCACGACGATGAGTTCCCAGTTGTCGAACGTCTGGCGCAGCAGGGAGTCGACCGCCGTGGGCAGGTAGCTCTCCTGGCCGTACGTCGGCATGACGACGCTTACCCGGGGACTCACGCGAGGTCAGCCGGCAGGCCGTGGGCTGGGACGAGCTTGACCGGGTGCATTTAGCGGAGTGTAAGGCCGGGGCGCCCAGGGCCGCCGGTGAAGTCGGACGGTTCCCTCAGTGGGGTGATGCGCCGGGCCGGGCCGCGCCGAGGCCGGGATGCAGTCCGCTCGGTTGCGAACAGCTCGGTTGCGATCAGCTCGGAAGGCAGCCGAGCTCCAGGGCCCGGTCGCTCACGGCCGAGAGTGCCCCGGGATTTTCACCGTCCACTCCGAGCAGTAGCTGCAGGCGCTGGACGCCGTCGGCCCGCAGATGGTTCAGGGCGGCCCAGCGCGGGCCCGGCAGGTTCTCGGTCAACCGGGCCAGGTAGCGCATCGGGTCCGTGCGGGGCAGGGTGATCTTGACGGTGGTCAGGCACGGGAAGCGGTTCTTGACCCACCGCATGGATCCTCCCCACGTGTACTCGTAGAGGGGGATGCCGTCGGGGCCCGACCCCGCCGCGGTGTCGACCAGCAGGCGGCCGCCGTGCCGGTAGGCGGCGGCAAGCAGCCCCGAGCGGGAATGCGGAGCCACGGTGCACAGGGCTGCGGCCAGGCCGCCCGGCAGGGAGAGAGGAGTCAGCTGTCCGGCGACCTGCGCGCAGACGGGCGAGACGTCCTTGACCTCGAGCCCTTCGGCTTCACCGATCGCCAGGGCGAAGCGCGCTGCGGCGTCCAGGTCCGGGAAGCTGACCACCATCTCGCGCCAGGCCCAGGCCAGCGCCGACGGCATCTCGACCTCCGTGATCACAGCACCGGTGCGCAGCAGGTGCCGCAGCATGGGGTCGTCGCCGGCAAGCTCCACCGCACGCGGCGCAGCGCCGCTCGTCACCAGCCGCACTGCGTCGATGTTGCCCGGTTCGGTCATGGCGCCGTGGCGCAGGGAGCCGACACCAGCGCCGCCGTTGGCGGTGAAGGCCCCTACGGTGGCGAGCCGCTTGCGACTGTCGAACACCCGCAGCTCCTCACCGAAGCCGCGCAGCAGCTCGTCCAGGTCGAACAGGACGGTCCCGGCGCGCGCCCGGCACCAGCCCGGCCCGCTGGCGACCATGCCGGTGTAACCGCGCAGGTCGACCGCCAGCGCCGGCACGCGGGACAGCGGCGCTTCGCCGGCCCCATGCGGAAGGATCGCGAGCCCGTGGGCGGAAGCAACCGTCGCCGCCCGCACGACGTCGTCCTCGGTGGTGGGGCGTACCCGCAGGATCGGCCTCAGCGGACGGACGTACCGCTGCAGCCTTGGGGCGACGGCCCAGGCGGCGTCTCCCGCCAGACCGGCGTCAGCGAAAGCCGTCCCCTCGTCCACGGAGACGTCGAGCCCCGCCAGATCGGTGATCGCGCGTCGCAGGTAGTTCTCGGTCGGAACTGTCATGAGGGCAACTGTGGAGGCGGCAGGTGGACTGCAGGTGACGTGTGACCGTCGCGCTGCTGACGGCTGGCGGTCACATCAGAGATACGGGCACCGCACTGTCGCGGCTCGCCGTCAGTGGGCCCAGCGAGGGGCGAACGCGTCAGCGGTGCCGGCGAGCTCCAAGGACGCGGGGGTGAGATCCTGCCCGGCGTGAGCGAGCGCGACGGGCCGCGGTGGAACCGCCCCGTGCCACTGGTCGGCGACGTCACGTCGGCGGCGCAGCGGGCGGCGCGGCCACAGGCATGGGGGATGCCGGCGGAGGTTCGCGACGGTCTGCACGCCGTCATCAATGCTCGCCGCGACGTCCGTCGCTACCGGTCGGATCCAGTGCCTGATGACGTGCTCGAGCGGGTGTTGCTCGCCGCACATGCCGCGCCCTCGGTCGGGCACAGCCAGCCGTGGCGGTTCGTCGTTGTGCGCGACCCGGCGATCCGCGATGAGGCCGCCGTGCTCACCGACCGGGAACGTCTTCGTCAGGCCGCGCAGCTCGATCCGGACGCCGCCCGGCGACTGCTCGACCTCCAGCTGGAAGGGGTCCGTGAAGCGCCTCTCGGGGTGGTCGTCCTCTGCGACCGCCGTGCCGCCGCCGCTGGTGTCCTCGGCCGCGCGACATTTCCCGACGCCGACCTGTGGAGCTGCGCGACGGCCATCCAGAACCTGTGGCTGGCGGCGCGGGCTGAAGGCCTCGGAGTCGGCTGGGTGACGTTGTTTCGCCCGGAGGACCTCGCGGCGCTGCTCGGACTACCCAATGGCGTAGTGACCCTCGGCTGGCTCTGCGTGGGGTGGCCCGACGAACGACCACCCGAACCGGGGCTCCAGCGGGCCGGATGGTCGAGGCGGCTGCCGCTCACCGACGTCGTCCTCACCGATCGTTGGCCCACTACCCGGCCACCGGACTCGCCGGTCTCGCGGCTGCGCGCGCCCACCCCAGACGCTGTTGTCGCCGCCCGCGACGACAGTGACATGCTGCTCACTCCGCCGGGCTCCCTCGGGGTGCTCGACAGGGCCGTCGACCGCGTCATCGCGCTCGGCTGCCGCGACACCACCGGCGGTGTGCTCCTCATCGCCGCCGCTGACCATCCCGTCACTGCCTACGGCGTGTCCGCCTACCCGCCGCACGTGACCGGTGACGTGGCCCGCGCCGCGGTCGCCGACACCGCACTCGGCGCACGTGCCGCGCGAGCTGCTGGCCTCGACGTTCTCGTCGTCGACGCCGGTGTCACGCAACCCGTCCCCGGCGCGGTCAACGCCCGGCCGGCCGGACCGCGTGGCGACCTCGTAACCACTCCTGCCATGACGCGGAGTGATGTCGCTGCTCTCATCGAGCACGGACGCGCCCTCGGCAGCGACAACGCCGGTGGTCTTGTCGCGCTCGGAGAGGTCGGCATCGGTAACACCACCGTCGCCGCTGCCCTCGCCGCGCTGCTCCTCGACCTCGAGGCCGACGCCGTTGTCGGACTCGGCTCAGGGGCTGACAGCGCGATGCTGGACCGCAAGCGCGACGTCATTACCCGTGCGCTCGCCCGCACGCGCCGCGAGACGGCCCGTCCCTTCGACCCGCTCGCCGCTCTGGCCGCCGTCGGCGGGCCCGAACTCGCCGTTCTCACCGGCGTGACGCTGGGCGCCGCGGCCAGCCGAAACCCAGTCGTCCTCGACGGACTTGCCGTGTCCGTCGCCGCCTTGGCGGCCACGCTGCTCGAACCTGCCGCCCAGCACTGCCTCCTCGCCGGGCAACGCAGCCGCGAAGCCGCCCATCCCCTCGTCCTTCAGGCGCTCGGCTGCGAACCGCTCCTCGACCTGCGGATTCGATCCGGAGAAGGCGCCGGCGCCGCGCTCGCCTGCGGGCTACTTCTCAGCGCGCTCCGCATCCGCCGCGAGACAGCACGCACCACCAGCTGAGCACCACGTCCGGCGCGTCGGTCACAACAAGCGCCAGAATGGCCGGGAGCGGCGCCACCTAGTGCTGTTGCCGCCCGCGCACCGCTTCGACTCGACAGGCCGCGCACGCCGCAATGCACTGGCCCGCCGAACGCGCCCGGCACACTGCGACGCCGGGTTCGGCGACGCGCTGGCGGCGGCCGCCGGACGCCGTACGAGCACTTGTTAGCGAGCGGGTACTGGCGCCGCTCGGCATGTCGGACAGCGCGATCACAGTCCCGGCGCAGCGCCGCGGCCGGCTACTGGACGGACACTCCCGCGGCGGCCGCCCGCGACCGCCGATGGACGACGCCATGCCCGCCGCCGGCAGCCTGCGTTCCAGCGTCGAGGACGTGCTCCGCTTTCTCGCCGCCTGCTGCCGGCCGCCCGAGGGCCCGCTGGGCGATGCGCTCCGACTGGCGCAGCAGCCGCACGCACAGATCGGCAAGCACATGCAGACGGGGCTGTGCTGGTTGATTCTGGACCGGCCGAGCAGGGACCGGTCGTCCTGCACAACGGCTGGACGTGGGGTTTCGCAGCTTCGCCGGGTTCGCCCTGCGGCGGCCGCCGCCGTGGTCGTGATGACCAACACCGGGCGCAGCGTCGACCACCTGGGGCTCCGCCTGCTGGACGAAGTTGCTCAGCCGGCTGCTGGTTCCTGACCTGCCCCGGCGAACTGCAGAAAGCGCCGCACCGCAGCTTGGGACAGCCCCTCCCGCTCGTCCGCGTCCGGCGGTGCCTCACCGAGCAGAGCCCGGATCTGGGTATCGGCGATCGTCAGCCCGTACAGCAACCGGAACGCGTCGGCGGGATCTGGCACCGTCAGGTGACCCTCCCGGTGCAGTCCCGCCAGATAGCCCTCCACCAGCGGGCCTGTGGTGTGCCGCCCGTGCTGGAGCAGGATGGCGGCGAGTTCGGGTGAGCTCATCGCCGCCCGATTCAGTGCCAGCGACACGTCACTGACCAGCAGATCTAGCAGGTTGCGGGCGATACCGGCGAGCAGCAGGTGAGGCGGCGCCTCCGTGGCGAGGGCCGCCTCGACGGCGGCATTCGTCCGCGCCGATTGCCGGCGGATCAGCTCGGCGACCATGCCTTCCTTGCTGCCGAACCAGACGTAGAGGCTTTCCTTCGACGAGCCGGCTCGCCGTGCGACGGCGGCCATGGTCAGGCGTTCGTAGCCCCCTGCCGTCACCTCAGGCGCCCCCGCGGGAGGCCGCCGGAGGCAGACCGGGCGGTACGCCGGGACGCGGCACTCGATGCCGCCCTCGCCGACGCAGGCGTCAGCGGCTCACGTCCGGGGCTCGAGGGGGACGTCCAAGCCGACCAGCTGACCGGTGCACGCTGGTGGCTGGCGCGCGCCGGACGGCAGCCGGTTGCCGCCTGAGCGACGGCGGGTACGTCGCACGCAAGACGATTCCGGGAGCAGCCATGCCGAAGAAGAAGCAGGACGACGTCGACATGCCCTCGACGCTGGAGCGGTCACCGAAGAAAGCGCAGCGCACCTTCCAGAAGGCGCACGATTCGGCGGTCGAGACCTACGGCGAGGGCGAGCGCGCCCACCGCACGGCCTTCGCCGCGGTGAAGCACTCGTTCGAGAAGGTGGGCGACCACTGGGAGCCCAAGGACGCCAAGGGGCCGTCCGACTCGCGCGCCGCCCGGGGCGGCACCCGCGGTGGTGAGAAGACTGCCGGTGGTGTCGACGCCAACGCCTCCAAGAAGCACCTGCTCGAGGTGGCCCGGCGGCTCGATGTGCGGGGGCGCTCGACCATGGACAAGGAGCAGCTCGTGGACGCGATCCAGAAGGCCAACGCACGGGAGACGCGCAAGGCCCGCGACAACTGACGGGCACCCGCGGGAGCCGCAAGACACAGAACCGTCGAAATCTGTTTGCCGGTGGCGACGGCGGACGCAAGACTGTGCCGGACGCAACTGCGTGACCAGTGCAGTGCGCCATGGGTCCGGCAACAGCCGGGTTCCGGACGGTGAGGGGGCGCAGCGATGGCGGTGGTGCTGTCGCTCGCCTCGGCATTGGTCTACGGGGCAGCGGATTTCTGTGGGGGCCTCGCAGCGCGGCGCGCCAGCGTGTTTGCCGTCGTGGCGCTGTCGCAATTCGCCGGGCTGGTGCTGTTGCTGGTGCTGCTGCCCTTTCTCGGTGGTCGTCCCACCGGGGTGGCCCTCGCGTGGGGAGCCGCCGCCGGGCTCGCCGGAGGGACCGGGCTGGGGCTGTTCTACCGGGCGCTCGGCGACGGGGTGATGAGCGTCGTCGCCCCGGTGACGGCGCTCTGTGCGGCCGCCATCCCCGTGCTGGTCGGGTTGTTGCGCGGTGAGCGGTTAGCGGTACCGGCCGCTGCCGGCATCGCCATCGCCTTCGTCGCCGTGGCCCTGGTGGCGAGCGAAGGCGGTGTGCCGTCCTGGGAGGTCGCCCGGCGGGCCGGCTTGTTCCCCGCGCTCGCGGCCGGTTCGGCGTTCGGAGTGTTCTTCGTCCTGCTGGCCCAGACGCGCGAGAGCAGCGGTCTGTGGCCGCTCGTCGGTGCTCGCGCCGCGTCCATCGGCTTGATCGTGTCTGCTGCCGCGGTCGCCCGGCGCAGCGTGCGTGCGCCCAAGGCCGTCTTGCCCGTCGTGGTGCTCGCCGGCGCCGCTGACATGGCGGCGAATGCGCTGTTTCTGCTGGCGACCCGAGAGGGGCTGCTGGTGATCACCGGCGTTCTGGCGTCGCTGTACCCGGTCAGCACCGTGATCCTGGCGCAGCTGGTGCTGCGGGAGCGCCTGGCGGGAAGTCAGCTGCTGGGGCTGTCCGCTGCGACGCTGGCGGTCGTCCTCATAGCGCTTCCCGCGTGAACCTGCCAGCGCCCAAACGGACAACACGGCGAACCATCTATGGCGATGAGGCCGCCAGCCAGTCGCCTATGCCCAGTCGATTGGCCTGGGCGCTGTCCGGCTGGCCCACCGACCCTCGCCACCTAGGTGGCACTCCGTCGTGTCATCAGCGCTCGACGACCGGATTCGCCAGCTGTCATCCGCCGGCGGTACCACTGCTTGCCGGTCAGCCCTGGCCGTGTCGGTCCCAGGCTGTCGGTGGGGCGCGGTAGGAATGACGGGTGCTGACAGTCCACCGTGCCGAGCGAACGGCGACCCTTGCCGCCGCCCTGGCGGAGGTGCTTCGCGCGCCACTCGACGACCCCTTCGCCATGGAGGTGGTGGCGGTCCCGGCCAAGGGCGTCGAGCGGTGGCTCACCCAGCGCCTGTCCACCGTGCTCGGCGCGGACGGGGCCGAGGACGGGATCTGCGCCGGCATCGAGTTCCCGTCCGCCGCCCGCCTCGTTGACGACGTCCTGGCCGCTGCGAGCGGCACCGACCCTCGGTGCGACCCCTGGCGCGATCCGATCTGGCCGCTGCTGGAGGTGATCGATGGGTGTATCGCCGAGCCGTGGTGCGCGGTCCTCGCCCGTCACCTCGGATACCTCGACGCGGCGCAGCAATCTTCGGGCGAAGCCGGCGGAACGGCAGCCGACCATCGGCGGGGCCGGCGGTTCGCTCGTGCCGCCCACCTTGCGGGGCTGTTCCGCTCTTACGCAGCGTCCCGACCCGACATGCTGCGCGCCTGGGCGGCGGGAAACGACACCGACGGCACGGGCCCGCTGCCCGCCGACCTGCTCTGGCAGGCCGAGCTGTGGCGCCGGCTGCGTTCCCGGCTCGGGCCGAGCCCCGCCGAGCGCCTGCACGACAACTGCGAACGGCTGCGCGCCGAACCGGAGCTGTGTCAGCTGCCGAATCGGCTCAGCTTGTTCGGGCCCACCCGGCTCTCCACCGTCCAACTCCATGTGCTGCGGGCGTTGGCCGAGCGTCGGAACGTCCACCTATGGGTGCCGCACCCCAGCCCGGCCCTGTGGGCTGCGCTCAGCTCCCGTACCGTCACCCATCGCCGGAACGACAACACCGCCACGGTCGCGCACCACCCGCTGCTGCGGAGCCAGGCGCGCGATGTCCGGGAGCTGCAGCTGCGGTTGCCCACGCACAGCGACGTGCACCATCCGGGCGACCAGAGACCCGCAACGCTGCTGGGCCGGCTGCAGGCCGACCTGCGCGACGACCTGCCGCCTAGTCCGGCGCCGCCCGATGGTTCGCTCCAGGTGCACGCCTGTCATGGGCCCGCTCGCCAGGTCGAGGTGCTGCGGGAGCTGCTGCTCGGGCTCTTCCAGGACGATCCGACTCTGGAGCCGCGGGACGTGCTGGTGATGTGCCCGGACGTCGAGAATTTCGCGCCGCTGATCTCCGCGGTGTTCGGACTAGGCCCCGAGCTGCCGCACCCCGGGCACTCCTTGCGGGTCAGGCTCGCCGACCGCAGCCTGCGCCAGACGAACCCGCTGCTCGACACCGTTGCCCGACTGCTGAAGCTGGCGGGCAGCCGGGTGACCGCCAGTCAGGTGCTCGATCTCGCCGGCACGGCGCCGGTGCGCCGCCGGTTCGGCTTCGACGACGACGAGCTGGAGCGGATCCGGCTATGGGCGGCGCGTGCCGGTGTCAGATGGGGCATCGACCCCGACGACCGGGTGCCCTTCGGCTTGGGCGACGTCACCAGCAACACCTGGCGGGCCGGGCTCGATCGCGTGTTGCTGGGTGTCACCACATCCGAGGACGAGCCGGTCTTTCTCGGCTCGGCCCTGCCCCTGGACGACGTGGACAGCGGCGACATCGACCTCGCCGGCCGCCTCGCGGAGCTGATCGATCGGCTCGACGATGTGCTGGATCGCCTGACCGGCGAGCATCGCGTGCAGCACTGGGTGGAGACCCTCGGGGGCGCCCTGGAAGCCCTCACCGACACGACCGTTCCCGATGCCTGGCAGCTGGTGCAGGCCCGGCGTGAGCTCGCCGAGGCGGTCGGCGAGGGAACGTCGCCCGTGGCGCTGCCCGACGTCCGGGCGATGCTCGCCGACCGGCTGCGGGGGCGCCCCACCCGGGCGAACTTCCGCACCGGCGATCTGACCGTCTGCACGATGGTGCCAATGCGGTCGGTGCCGCACCGGGTCGTGGTGCTGCTCGGCCTGGACGACGGCAGCTTTCCGCGCACCACCGGGGTGGACGGTGACGACGTGCTGGCCCGCGACCCGAGGCTGGGCGAGCGAGACCCGCGTAACGAGGACCGGCAACTGTTTCTCGACGCGGTGCTGTCCGCCGGTGAGCGCCTGGTGATCCTCTACACCGGCGCGGACCCCGTCAGCGGCGCCGCCCGGCCGCCGGCCGTGCCCGTCGGCGAGCTCCTCGATGTCGTCGCGACGATGGTGCCCGGCGGACGCCCGCAGGTGTCCGCCGAGGTGGAACACCGGCACCCGCTGCAGCCGTACGACGTGCGCAACTTCACCGGCGACCGGCCGTTCAGTTTCGACCCGGTGAGCCTGGCCGGCGCTCGACGCGCCGCGCAGCCCCGCCGTCAGCCGGAACCGGCCGCGCCGCTGCCCGATCAACGGGGGCCGCTCGAACTCGACGACCTCATCGCATTCGCCGAGCACCCGGTGCGGGCCTTTCTGCGCCAGCGGCTGCGTATCTCCCTGCCGGGTGAGGACGACGAGATCGTGGACGCCCTGCCGATCGCCCTCGACGGGCTGCAGAAGTGGGCGGTGGGTGACCGCCTGCTCGACGCAGCCCTCAGGGGGCTGGACCTGGATGCCCGGGCGGCCGTCGAGTGGCGGCGCGGCGAACTGCCCCCGAAGGCCCTCGGCCGCGCCGTGATGGACGAGGTGCAGCCCAACGTGCAGACGCTCGCCGACGCCGCGGCCCCGTTGCTGAAGGAGCCGGTGCGGGCGGTGGACGTCCGGCTGGAGGTGGCCGGCCGATCGTTCAGCGGCACCGTGACGGCCGTCCGGGGCAACGCCGCGCTGGACGTCAGCTACTCCGGCATGTCCGCGAAGCGCCGAGCCCGAGCCTGGGTGCTGGCGCTGGCGCTGGCCGCCAGCGGCGAGGGCGACCGCGCGGTGGGGGTCAACCGGCGCGGTCGTAGCGCAGGCATCACCACGATCACGGCCCCACCCGATCCGGTCGCGGCGCTCGCGGAGCTGGTCGACCTTTACGACCGCGGCATGCGGGAGCCGCTGCCGCTGACTCCAAAGGCGTCCAGCGCTTACGCGACCCGTCGCGAGCGCGGGGACAGCGTCGAGGCTGCCGAGGAGCGGGCCCGGGCGGAGTGGACCAGCAAATACGGCGGGGAGTGGCAGGACCGCTACCACGAGCACGTGTGGGGTAGGGAGGCGCCGTTCGCCCGCCTGCTGGCGGCGAACCCCGCTGACGACGAGCGCTGGAACGGCGAGCAGACCCGGTTCGGTGCGCTGGCCTGCCGGTTCTGGGCGCCGGTGCTTGCGGAGGAGAGCTCCGCATGAAGCCCTTCGAGCTGTGCGGTCCGCTGCCGGAGGGCACCACCGTGCTGGAGGCGAGCGCCGGTACGGGAAAGACCTTCACCATCGCCGCACTCACCGCCCGCTACGTCGCCGAGCAGGACGCCGACTTGGCCGGGCTGATGCTGGTCACATTCGGCAACGCCGCGTCCCGCGAGCTTCGGGACCGGGTCCGCGAGCGCCTGGTCTTCAGCGAGTCGGGGCTGCGGGAGCCGGCGCGGGCGCGGGCGCACGAGGATGGCGTCCTGCGTCATCTCGCGAGCGCATCGGACGACGAGGTGGAGGCGCGGCGGAAGCGGCTGGCGCGGGCGGTCGCGGGGTTCGACGCCGCGACGATCACCACGGTGCACTCCTTCTGCTCTCAGATGCTGACCGGACTCGGCATCGTCGCCGACCGCGACCCCTCGGCTGAGCTCACCGAGGTGCTCGACGACCTGGTGCAGGAGGTGGTGGACGACCTGTACCTGCGCAAGTACGCCAAGGCGGACGGCGCCCGGCCGGAGGTCACCCACGAGGGCCTGCTCGAGCTCGGCATGTCCGCGGTGCGTCACCGGGGCGCAATCCTGTCGCCGGCGGATGCGCCCGGTGTGCCGGGCCTGCACGCCCGCGCGGCGAAGAGCATCTGCGAGGAGGTTGAGAGGCGCAAGCGCCAGCGAGGTCTCGTCGATTACGACGACTGGCTGGTGCTGCTGCGGAACGCGCTCGCGGACCCGGTGCAGGGCGAGGTGGCGCAGCAGCGAGTGCGGTCGGGATATCGGGCGGTGCTCGTCGACGAGTTCCAGGACACCGACTCGGTGCAGTGGGAGGTGCTGCAGCGGGCGTTCGACGGCCACGCCGCCCTGGTCCTGATCGGTGACCCCAAGCAGGCGATCTACGCGTTCCGGGGCGGCGACGTGGCCACCTACCTGGCCGCTGCCCAGCGGGCGACCACCCGGGCCACCCTCACCCGCAACTGGCGCAGCGATGCCCCGTTGCTGGCGGCGATCGAGCAGATCTTCGGCAACGCCCCGCTCGGCTCACCGGACATCGTCGTTCGTCCAGTTGAGAGTCAACACCAGCAACGACGGTTGACCGGTGCTGGCGCGCCGCTCCGGCTGCGCCGTATCCCTCGATCCGGTACGCGGTTTCCCGCCGTCGACCTCGTCCGAGAGCAGGTCGCCGAAGACGTCGCGGCCGACCTGGTGCGCCTACTGTCCGGCCCGGCGCGCTTCTGCGAGCGGCCGGTCGTGCCGGGTGACATCGCGGTATTGGTGCGCACGAACAAGCAGGGCGCGATGGTGCACGCCGCACTGAGCCGTGCCGGGGTGCCGGCAGTGCTGGCCGGCGGGGGCAGCGTGTTCACCACCTCCGGCGCCAAGGAATGGCTGGTGCTGCTGGAGGCGATGGAGCAGCCGCACCGAGCCGGACGCGTGCGCGCCGCCGCGCTGTCGGTCTTCCTGGGCGGAAGCTGGGCGTCGCTGGACGCCGCCGGCGACGATCTGACCGACCGGCTGGGATCGCGGCTGCGCAGGTGGTCCGACCTGCTCGCCGTTCGCGGTGTGGCGGCCTTCTTCGAGGTGCTGACCGCCGAGGAGCAGCTTCCGGCACGGGTCCTTGCCCAGCCGGACGGGGAGCGGCTCCTCACCGACCTGCGTCACGTGGCACAGGCACTGCACGCCGCCGCCCGCGCCGAGTCTCTGGGTCTCACGGCCCTCGTCGCCTGGCTGCGACGACGGATGTCGCTGGCGGCACAGGAGAACACCGACGATCGGACCCGGCGGCTGGAATCGGACGCGGCTGCCGTGCAGATCCTCACCGTGCACGTCAGCAAGGGCCTGGAGTTCCCCGTCGTGTACGTCCCGTACGCCTGGGACCGGTGGGCGAATGATCGTCCGGCCAGGCTGCACTTCCACGACGGGGATGGCAAGCGGGTGCTCGACGTGGGCGGGCCGGACGGCCCGTCCTACGCGGAGTACCGCGCCCGCTCCGAGGCGGAGGACGCCGGTGAGGAGCTGCGGCTGCTCTACGTGGCAATGACCAGGGCCAAAAGTCAGGTGGTCACCTGGTGGGCCGCCACCCGTCACAACACCGGTACGGCGCCCCTGCACCGGCTGCTGTTCAGCGCCGCCGGCGCCGGCGAGCTGCCGGCCTACATCGCTCCGCCGGCCGACGCCGAGGCTGTCCGGCGCCTCGACGAGGTGGCCGCCGCCTCCGGGGGCCGGATCACCGCGGAGGTGGTGACGCCGGGACCAACCGTCCCCTGGGCTCCGCCGCCGTCGGATCCGCCGCCGCTCTCGTCGGGGGAGTTCCAGCGCAGCCTCGACATGGCCTGGCGCCGCACCTCGTACAGCGCGCTGACGGCCGAGGCGCACGATCCGCCGCCCGGCGTGGGAAGCGAGCCGGACGCGCCGGGCACCACGGACGAGCCGGGCGGTGCCGTCGACGTGCTGGAGGAGCCGCCACCGGATTCGCCGATCTCAGCCATGACCGACCTGCCGGGTGGCACCGCGTTCGGCACCCTGGTCCACGAGGTGCTCGAGAATCTGGACCCAGCCGCGCTCAACCAGCGCTGCGTCGACGCGGTGGCGCTGCGCCCCGGATCCGGATTGGACCCGCGAGCCCTGGCCGATGGACTGCGTCCGGCGCTGCACACTCCGCTCGGCGACCTCGGCATGACGCTGGCCGATTTCGGCCCCGGCGACCGGCTCGCGGAGCTGGCGTTCGAGCTTCCGCTCAGCGGGGGTGACCGGCCGCGAGTACACGCCACACTCCGGGAAGTCGCTGCCATGCTGCGCCGGTACGACCTCGGGCCGGTGGCCGACTATCCGCAGCTGTTGGATTCCCTCACTCCGGCGGCGTTCCGCGGGTTCCTGTCCGGCAGCATCGACGCCGTTCTCCGGATGCCCGGCCCGACGTACCTGGTCGTCGACCACAAGACCAACCGGCTGGGCGGGCACCCGCTGACCGCATGGCACTACCGGCCGGCGGCGCTGGCGGCCGAGATGATGCGTACGCATTACGTGTTGCAGTCATTGCTCTACTCAGTCGCCACCCATCGATTTCTGCGATGGCGTCAGCGAAACTACGATCCGGCGCGCCACCTCGGCGGCATCGTCTACACCTTCGTCCGGGGCATGTGCGGACCGGCGAGTCCGCCCGGTGCCGGGGTCTTCGTCTGGCAGCCGCCGGCCGAGCTGGTGGTGGAGCTCTCGGAGCTACTGGCGGGTCGCTCGTGATACCCGTACGGGCCTCCGGCCTGCTGCTCGAGTTCTGCGAGACGGGAGTTCTGGTGCCGGCGGACGTCCACGTCGCCCTGCGACTGGCGCGGCTGGGCAACGAGCCTTCCGAGCTCGTCCAGCTGGCGGCCGCCCTGGCCGTGCGCGGCGTCCGGACCGGTTCGGTGTGCCTCGAACTGGCCACCGTGGCCGAGTCGGTGGTGCCCATCGAGGCGGAGCTCGACGACAGCGGGCCGTTGGAGGAGCCCGGCGCGGCTGTTCCGGACGACCGCCCGGTGGAGCTGCCGTGGCCGCCGCTCGATGCGTGGCTCGCGGCCGTGGAGCGCAGCCCCGTCGTCGCGGTCGGAAGGGACAGCGCCTGGCGTCCACTGCGCTTCGTCGATGGCCTGCTCTACCTCGACCGGTACTGGCGCCAGGAGGAGCTGGTACGCCGGGAGCTGGACCAGCGCGCCGCCCGGCAGCCTCCTGCGGCCGATCTGTCGTCCCTGGACGCACTGTTCGGCCCGCAGGGAGAACCGATGCAGCGGCTGGCTGCCACCGTGGCCGCCTCACGCTGGGTCAGCGTCATCACCGGTGGTCCGGGAACCGGCAAGACCCACACCGTCGCCCGATTGCTCAAGCTGCTGCTCAGCCAGCCGGGCCGCGCCCCCCGCATCGCTCTGGCGGCGCCGACCGGCAAGGCAGCCGCCCGGCTGAAGGAGTCGGTACAGGAACAGGCCGGCGCCATCGGCCTGCCTGCAGACCTGGACGCCTCGACGCTGCACCGGCTGCTCGGGTGGCGTCCGGACAGCCGCAGCCGGTTCAAGCACCACGCCGGCAACCACCTGCCCTACGACGTGGTGATCGTCGACGAGTCGTCGATGGTGTCGCTCACGCTGATGGCCCGACTGCTCGAAGCCGTTGCGCCCACCGCACGACTGGTGCTCGTCGGGGACGCTGACCAGCTGACGTCTGTGGAGGCGGGTGCGGTGCTCAGCGATCTGGTGCAGCGGCCGGCGCCGGTGACCGCTGTCGCGACGGAGTACCCGGACGCCGCAGGGCTGGTGGAGGAAGCCCGGCGGCAGCTGCGCAACGGTGTGGTCCGCCTGCAGGTGCCGCACCGCTATGGCGAGCGGATCGGCGCTCTCGCCGAGGCGATTCGGACCGGCGACGCGGACGGCGCGGTCGACCTGCTGCGCGCCGGGGGGCAGCGGGATGCCGGTGCGGGCGCCGGTCCGGGCGCCGGGGCGCGGCCGGAAGCCGCCCCGCAGGTGAACCTCACCGACAGCATGGACGAGCTCCGCGCCGACATCGAGCAGTCCGCTGCACAGCTGCGGTCCGCGGCCGCTGCGGGTGACGCTGCTGGGGCCCTCCAGCTGCTGGGCCGTCACCGGCTGCTGTGTGGCCACCGACG
>JALYNC010000119.1 GCA_030773415.1 Actinomycetota bacterium | reverse complement strand
CCCGGGAATTCCCGGGCGGGCGTCGCTGTCGTTGCACTCGTGACGCCCACTGCCGGACCGCCTGGCTCGCCGCTGCTGTCCCGGCCGGGGGCGGTGTCGGCCGCCGGGGCCGACGCTCCCGTCGCGGCGCACTACGGAGACCCCTTCGCCGAGCAGCGGCTGCTGGCCTCGGCCGCCGCTGTGGTGGACCGCAGTTCGCGGGGTGTCGTCACGGTAACGGGGCCGGACCGCCTCACCTGGTTGCACAGCCTGACCTCGCAGCACCTGAGCGCCCTGCCGCCGATGCGTATGACCGAGTCGCTGGTGCTCAGCCCACACGGCCACGTGGAACACCACCTGCACCTGCACGACGACGGCTCGACGACCTGGATCGACGTCGAGCCGGACACCGCTGCGGCGCTGGTCGAGTACCTGGACCGCATGCGTTTTCTGTTGCGGGTGGAGGTCACCGACGCGACCGCGGGGTGGGCGGTGCTGTCGGTGGTCGGCCCCCAGGCCCTCGAAGCGGTGAGCCGGGCGACGGGCGTCGACCCCGGCGAGCTCTCTCCCGCTGCCGGAACGGTGCTGTCACTGCCCGCTGTAGGTGTCGCGCGCATCGCCGGCCCGGACGAGGTCGTCCTACTGGTCGAACGCTCCGACGTCGCTACGTTGCCGGACCGGCTGGAGCTTCCCGTCGCCGGGCTCGACGCCTACGAGGCGCTGCGGGTGGAGCGCCGGCGTCCCCGGCTGCGTTTTGAGACCGACCACCGCACGATTCCCCACGAGGTGGGGTGGCTGGAGACCGCCGTGCACCTCGACAAGGGGTGCTACCGCGGCCAGGAGACGGTGGCCCGGGTCCACAATCTCGGGCGGCCGCCCCGCCGGCTCGTGCTGCTGCAGCTCGACGGCAGCACGCACACTCTCCCGGCGAGCGGAGACCCGGTCGAGTCGGACGGCAGGCGCGTCGGCTTCGTGACGACGGCTGTGCGGCACCACCTGCAGGGGCCGCTCGCGCTGGCTCTGGTGAAGCGCAACACGCCCGACGACGCCCCGCTGACTGCCGGCGGGGTGGCGGCCAGCATCGACCGCTGACGAGCGAGCGGGTCCGGGGCGGCGCGCGAGGGTCCGGCGACGCTCAGAGCTCGAGCAGCAGTGTGACCGGCCCGTCGTTGATCAGCTCCACCTGCATGTCGGCGCCGAACCGGCCGGTGGCCACCGGCACGCCACGACTGCGCAGCCCGCGTACCACCGCGTCCACCACCGGCTCGGCCACGGCAGCCGGAGCCGCGTCGTTCCATGACGGCCGGCGGCCCCGCCCGGTGTCGGCGTACAAGGTGAACTGGCTGACCACCATCACGCCCGCGCCGACCTCGCTCGCCGAGCGGTCTCCCCGCAGTATCCGCAGCCCGGCCAGCTTGCCGGCCAGCCGGTCGGCGACCTCGGGCCCGTCCCCGGAGGTGACACCGACGAGCGCCACCAGGCCGGGTTCCGTCAGGCGGCCGACGATCTCGCCGGCCACACTCACAGTTGCTGTCTGTACACGTTGCACAACTGCTCGCATCGAACATCCTGTGCCGGGGAATGGAACGTGCAACGATCGAAGCACGCCGCTTCCGGCGTTCCGCAGCTGAACTCCTCGACCGCGCCTGCAGGGGGACCGCGTGACCGGCAACCGCCGCATCGACCGAGTACTTGCCGAGGACTTTCTCGACGACCTGACCACCAGGCCGCTGGACGAGGTGCGGGCGCTCCGCAAGGAGGCCGAGCAGGAGGAGGTGGACACCTCCTACATCCGGCGCCTGCTGCAGGGGCGGCTCGACATCATCCAGGCGGAGATCAACCGTCGCGCCGGTAACGGCTCCGGCAGCCTGCTCGACGCCCTTCCCGGCATTCTCGCCGACGAGACACGCGCCCCGGCCCGCGGAATGGGGCGGCACACCGCCGTGGAGCCGTCCCGGGTGGACGCGCACCGCCGGCTGTCCGAGGCGATGATGGCCGATGTCGATGTGTCGAACGTCGGCGAGCGCACCGACGCGGAGCTCGCGGCCGCCCAAGCCAATTACACCGCACAGGAGCGGGAGCTGTCGCAGAAGCGGCGCGCCATCCACAAGGTGATGGACGCGTGCAGCGCCGAGATCACCCGGCGATACCAGTCGGGCGAAGCCGACGTGGCTGACCTGCTCGCCAGGCCGTCCACCTCCTGACCGCGCCGAAGGCCGCCGTACCGTAGAGCCAGCCGCTGTCGCGGCGCCGTGCGGAGGAGGCCAGGTGGCAAAGATCAACGTGGGGGAACTGGGCGGTTTCATCAGGGACCAGCGACACAGCGCCCAGATCTCCCTTCGTCAGCTGGCTGCCCAGGCGGGAGTGTCCAACCCGTACCTGAGCCAGATCGAGCGTGGTCTACGCAAGCCCAGCGCGGAGATCCTGCAGCAGATCGCCAAGGCCCTGCGGATCTCCGCCGAGGCGCTGTACGTGCAGGCCGGCATTCTCGAGGAGCGGTACGGCGACAGCGACGTGCCCGGAGCACTGCTCGGGGATCCGGTGCTGTCCGAGCGGCAGAAGCAGGTGCTGTTGGAGATCTACGAGTCCTTCCGGCGGGAGAACGAGTCCCGCGAGGTGGACCGGGCGGGGGTGGCGCAGCTCTCCGCCGACGCCGCGGTGCCCGACAGCGCGGACTCCGACGGCCGAGGCGGCCAGCCGGACCCCGAGCAGGACGAGGGCCCGGAAGCCGGGGCCGGGATGTCGGACGTCGCGTCCGGCGCGGATGCCGCTGAACCGGCCGACGTTCCCATGGTGGTGGACATCGCCCACGCGTCTTCTCCCGCCGCCGCTGTGGACGAGGTCCGGAAGCGGTCCTCCCGCAAGCCGTCGGCCGCCGGCTGAGGGCTGCGCCACCGGATGCGGTACGTGCAGCTGGGCCGTTCCGGCCTGACGGTCTCCGTCGTCGGGCTCGGATGCAACAACTTCGGCAGGCGGCTCGACCTCGCGGGCACGCGGGTGGTGGTCACCGCCGCGCTCGACGCCGGAATCACGCTGCTGGACACCGCGGACGTCTACGGTCGCCACGACGGCGCCTCGGAGAGCCTGCTCGGTGAGGTGCTGGCCGGCGTGCGCGACCGCGTGGTCCTCGCCACCAAGTTCGGCTTGGACATGGAGGGCCGCAGCGGTCCCGACTGGGGCGCCCGCGGCTCACGGCGCTACATCCGCCAGGCCGTCGAGGCCAGCCTGCGCCGGCTGCGCACCGACTACCTGGACCTGTACCAGTACCACCGGCCGGACGGGATCACCCCGGTCGAGGAGACCCTCGCCGCCCTGCACGAGCTGGTGGTGGAGGGGAAGGTCCGGTACCTGGGGTCGTCCAACCTCGCCGGCTGGCAGGTGGCGGACGCCGACTGGCTGGCCCGGTCGGCAGGGACCACGCGGTTCATCAGCGCGCAGAACCACTACAACCTGCTAAAGCGGGACGCCGAGCGGGAGCTGGTTCCCGCCTGCGAACACCTCGGCGTGGGGCTACTGCCCTACTTCCCGCTCGCCAGCGGGCTGCTCACCGGCAAGTACCGCCGCGGCGAGGAGCCCCCCGCGGGGCGGCTCGCCGGATCAGCGGAGATTCGTTCCCCGGCGAACCTGGACCGCATCGAGGCGCTCGAGCGCTACGCGGCCGAACGGGGCCGATCGGTGCTCGATGTGGCGATCGGAGGCCTGGCTGCCCAACCTGCCGTAGCCTCGGTGATAGCCGGAGCCACCACCGCGGAGCAGGTCGCCGCCAACGTGCGCGCCGGGCAGTGGCGCCCCACGCCGGACGACCTCCGGGCGCTGGACGCCGTCGTGCCGAGCCGTCGACCAGGAGCGCCATGATCAACCCGCTCGAATGGATCCTCAATCCCGTGGTCAGCCTGCTCTGGCTGATCAACCTTGCCTTGCTCGGCATGAAGCTGTTCGCCTTCGTGGACGCAGCTCTGCGTCCCGCTCCCTACTGGCCGGCGGCCGGCGTCGCGTGGTCCAAGACGGTGTGGCTGGTCATCCTGGGTCTCGCCGTCTTCTTCGGAGGATTCGGCCTGCTGGGCCTGGTCGGCCTGGTCGCGGTGATCGTGTACCTGGTCGACATCCGGGCGAAGCTGCGCGGCGTGCGCGGGGGCAGCGGCGGGTACGGCACCGCGCGCGGCTCGTCGTCCGACGGCCCGTACGGACCGTACCGCCGGTAACCGATGCCGCCCGCGGCGGGCAGGTGCCGCACGCCGGACGGCTGCCTGGAGTACCTGGTGACGGGCACCGGCTCGCCGGTCACCCTGTTCGCGCACGGGCTGGGAAGTGGCATTGCCGCCACCCGTCCGCTGACCGGCGGCGTGAGCGGCACCCGGGTGCTGATGCACCTGCGCGGCCACGGGTCCTCCCGGGCCCCGGACGGCCGCGAGCCCGCGCAGTGGACGTATCGCGATTTCGGGGCCGATCTGCGGTCCGTGGCGGACCACGTGGGCGCCACCCGGGCGTTCGGCGTCTCCCTCGGCGCGGGCGCGCTGCTCACGGCGGCGGCGGCCGACCCGGACCGGTTCCAGCGGCTTGTCCTGCACCTGCCCGCCGTGCTCGACAGGCCCCGCAGTGACGCGGCTCAGCAGCGCTGGGACGACCTGCGGGCGTTGGCTCAGGCAGCGGACGTCGCTGGCATCGAACGTCTGCTGAGCGAGGAGCTGCCACCCGCTCGCCGCAACGATCGGGAGTCGCGGGCATACCTGGCTGCCCGGGCGCAGGGGCTGGTCGACAGCCCGGCGATGTGGTTGCCCCGGCTCCTCGTGGGCGCGACGGTGCTGCCCGACCTGTCGGCGCTTGCGCGGGTGCGGGTGCCAGTTCTGGTCAGCACACAGGACGGTGACCTCGTGCACCCGGTCCACATCGCCGAGCAGCTGGTTGCCGCTCTGCCTTTTGCGCAGCTGCGGGTGTTCCCGCCGGCGGCCCTGGTCACCGCGCGCCGTGAGCTACGGGCAGCCTTCGCCGGCTTCCTCAACGACGGCGGCAACGTCGGGCCCCCAAGCTCTGCGGCTGGCCCCTTGCCGGCTCCGGCCGGCCGGTAGACGGCGGCCGCGGAAGCAGCACTCAGGGCATGTGCAGCATCTCGGGGGCCACGCCCTCCGTCGGCTGCTGACTGACGAACTGGAACACCACGGCGTCCACGTCATTGCCCCGCAGCGGGGTCGTCTCGCCCGTGGCCTCGTAGACGTCCAGCAGACCTGGGGCCTGGCTCGGTGTCAGCAGCCGGGTGACCTCGGGAGCCACCGTCGTGGATTCGCCGTCGTGTGAGCCGCCACGCAGCAGCACCGTGGGATCGGTCAGTCCAGCCATGTCGGCACTGTTCCCTGTCCGCGACGCCTCACGCGCCGCCGGGGCAGCCGGTCCGGCGTTCTCAGCCGGCCGGCTTGTACAGCTCCACGTAGTCGACGTACACGGCGTCCTGAGTGTGCGGCAGATGGCGGCCGTGGGTGAGTGCCTTGCCGATACTGAAGAACCCGGGGGAGTTCGGGATGAAGCGGCGGTCGGTGGTGGAGTAGTGCGTCACGCCGTCGATCTCGATCCACATCTTGTCCCGGGTGACGAACAGGTCGTAGTCGTGATACTTCGTCGCGTCGAGAGCGATGTTGTGAATCTTCTGCTCACGGGCCTGGCCGTCGCCGTTCACGTCACCGTGCCACCGCTGGCTGACGTGCTGTCGGCTGCCCCAGTAGTCGGTGAGGCTGCTTCCGCCGAAGGTCTCGGCGAAGTCGACTTCCCACGGCCAACCCCGCTCGGGCCACCACATGACGGCCGTCTTCACGCCGATGGACGCAGTCATCTTGATGCGCGTCCGGATCCGGAACGGCGGGGACTGGTTGTGGCCGGCCAGCATCATCCGGCCGTTCGCCCAGCCGAAGGCCGTGCCGTTCAGGGTGCTGTAGGAGGCCGGTCGCGTGTACACCGCCAGCGCGCTGGAGTCGCGGGCCGCCGCGTCGGCCACGATGACGACGTTGCTGGGGACCGTGGGCCGCTGCAGCTTGTTCTGAATCGTGTCCTTCGGCAGCAGCTCGCTGTTGGACGTGGGGCTGCTGCGCATCGGGATGACCGACGTCATCGAGGTGAAGTCGTGGCGGTAGACCTGCTTCCAGCCCCCGCTCAGCGGCGGGGCGACGGGAGCGGGCGGGATGTCCCCGTCGAGCGGCACGTTCAGCAGCGCCGGGGAGCCCCAGCCGGCGGCGGTGAGGTTGCGCACGTGCAGCGCGCCGGCCACCTCCGGGGTGACGACGCTCATGCCGCCGGTCGTGACGTCGAGGCTCACCGCCGGTCCGGCGGACAAGGAGCCGCCGAGGGCGCCCCAGCCGGTCCAGGTCGAGCCGGACACCGAGCGCACGTACAACTTGTCGTTGGTGCCGCGAACGAAGACGCTGGCTCGTCCGGCCGCCGGTGCCGCCGCGCTCAGGTCGCCCAGGACCCGCCCGCCGAGGGCCGTCCAGCCCGACCACGAGCCGGCACGTAGCGACCGGGTCCAGACCTGGCCGTCCACGCCCACCACGAACACCCGCAGTTCGCCACCGGCGGTGGCGGCGGCCGGCGCATGCTGGGCAAGCGCCCCGCCGAGCGACGTCCAGCCGCTCCAGCTGCCGTCGGCTCCCGATGCGGTGTACAGCACGCCGTTGGTGCCGCGCACGAAGACCCGATATCGGCTGGGCCCCTCAGGCACGATCGCCGGCTTGGTGGCGGTGAGCCCGCCGAGGCCTGCCCAGTCTGCTGCCCAGCCCGCGCTCTGGCCGGTCTTGACGTACACCGCGCCGTTCGTGCCCTGGACCGCGACGGCCGTGCGGCCGTCCTCGCTGCGAGCCGCGGACACACCACCGGTCACCCGGCCGCCCAGGTCGTAGGTGTCGCGGAAGGAGCCTTTGGTGTACGTGGAGGTGAGCACCTCCCCGGCGGGGCCCTGGCCGAACAGCGTGAGGCGGCCGCCGTGGCTGACTGCCGCGGGTGAGGTCCGGTAGGCGGTGAGCATGGCCGCCGCAGCCGGGCTGCCGGGTACCGGGGCGCCGGGGGTCTCGGCGGCGTGTGCAGCGGACTGATCAGCAGCCCCGACCGCCGGTGCCGTCACAGCGGCGGCTGCCAGCAGGAGGACGAGAGCCCGGGACGGTGTAGGAACGGGGCGGGGGCCGAAGGGCACTGGTGCTCCTGAGAAGACGACGGACGGCGGGAGGCCGCCGCCTGACGGCGGGCGACGCTTACCTGCTGTTTCGGGAGCGGGAAAACGGCCCTGAACCAGGACCGCCCGAATGGCGCAACAGGCCGCGGGAATTGACGGTCGGCGCGCGGGGTTTGCTCGCGTCGGGGGTTGGCCCGTTCCCGGCGAGAGGTGGTGTGCATGACGGCGAGGAGTTCGGCGCCGCGCTCGCTGTTGCCACGCCGCAGTCGGCTACGCCGCGTCGCCACGCTGAGCCTGCACACGTCGCCGCTCGAGCAGCCCGGGATGGGTGACGCCGGCGGCATGAACGTCTACATCGTCGAGCTGTCCAAGCGGCTCGCCGCCAGGAACATCGAGGTGGAGATCTTCACGCGGTCGACCTCACGCGACCTGCCGCCGGTGGCGCCCCTGGCGCCCGGGGTGACCGTTCGCCACGTCACCGCCGGGCCGCTGGAGGGGCTGAGCAAGAACGACCTGCCCGCACAGCTGTGCGCGTTCGCCTCGGGCGTGCTGCGCGCCGAGGCGCGGCAGGAGCCCGGTTACTACGACGTCCTGCACTCGCACTACTGGCTCTCGGGCCAGGTCGGCTGGCTGGCCAAGGAGCGCTGGGGAGTGCCGCTGGTGCACACCATGCACACCATGGCGAAGGTCAAGAACGCCTACCTCGCCGACGGGGACGTCCCCGAGCCGACGGCCCGCGAGATCGGCGAGGAGCAGGTGGTGGAGGCCGCTGATCGGCTGGTGGCGTCCACCACCGACGAGGCGCAGCAACTGGTGGAGCTGTACGGCGCCGATCCCCGTCGTGTGGCGACCGTCGCGCCCGGCGTCGACCTCGACACGTTCCGCCCCGGCGATGCCGACTCGGCGCGGGCCGGCCTGGGGCTGCCCGAGGACGCCGTCGTGCTGCTGTTCGTGGGACGGATTCAGCCACTGAAGGCGCCGGATGTGCTGCTGCGAGCCGCGGCGCAGCTGTTGCGCATCGATCCGGCGTTGCGCAGCCGGCTGGTGGTGGCCGTCGTGGGCGGGCCGAGCGGTACCGGGCTCGCCGAGCCCGAGCATCTGCAGCGGCTGGCCGGGCAGCTGGGCATCGCCGACGTCGTCCGGTTCGAGTCGCCGGCTCCCCAGACGCGGCTCGCGGCGTGGTACCGGGCGGCCACGGTGGCCGTGGTGCCGTCCTACAGCGAGTCGTTCGGTCTCGTGGCACTGGAGGCCCAGGCCTGCGGCACCCCCGTGGTCGCCGCCGCGGTCGGCGGGCTGCAGACCGCCGTCCGGCACGGCGTCTCAGGTCTGCTGGTGAGCACCCACGACCCGCACGACTACGCCGCGACGCTGCACCGGCTGCTCACCACACCTGCGCTGCAGCGAGAGCTGGCGGCCGGAGCGCTGACCCACGCCGGCAACTTCGGCTGGGCAGCGACCGCTGCCGGCGTGCTGTCCACCTACACCTCCGCGCTGGCCGAGCAGACGGCGGCCCGGTCCGCTGTCGGGACGCCCCTGGTAGCCGCCGCGCGCTGACGGTCGCCAAACCGGCGGTAGACCGCGGCCCTCATCGGATG
>JALYNC010000118.1 GCA_030773415.1 Actinomycetota bacterium | reverse complement strand
GCCGCCCTCAGCCGGGCGGCCGCCTCTCGCAGCCGGGCTGCACGCATGGGACGATTCCTAACGGTAGACAGGGGCGGCGACCCCCGTGGCGAAGGCGCGGGTGGCGGCCACCGAGCTCTGCACGAGCCAGGGAGCTTCCTTGTTGAAGTTGAACCAGGTGAAGCCCACGACACCCGGCTCGGCGGCGAGCTGGCGCAGGAAGTCGGTGATCCAGGCGGCCTTGTCGCCGCCGACCTCGATGGACCCGGTCTCGCTCACCATGATCGGCCGAGAGGTCAGGGAGCGGACCTCGTTCAAGCTCGGGCCGAAGATCTCGCGGAACGACTTCCAGCCGCCCATGCCGAGCACTGCGCCGCCGTTGTAGCCGTCCAGACCGACCCGGTGCACGTACCAGCTGCCCGGAAAGACCCGCGCCAGCGGGGTCGAGCCATAGAAGGAGACGTTGGGGGACCAGATCCACCGCACGTTGGTCACGCCGGCCGCCCGGAACACCGCGTGAACGTGGCGCCAGGCGGCGACGTAGTCGGCGGCCGTGTTTCCGTTGACTCCAACGCCCCAGGGGTACCAGGTACCGTTCATTTCGTGGGCGAAACGCAGTTCGACCATGCGGCCGTAGGCGCGGATGCCACTGGCCCAGGTCTTCAGGTACGTGTCGTGCGCGCCCGCAGCGATGCGGCGCAGGCTGTAGGCCGGTTGCGACACCCCGTTCGCCGGGTGCCAAGGCTCCCAGGTCACGGAGGGCACGGCGCCCCGGGCGGCGACGGCTGCCGCGTACTTCGCGTCGAAGGTCGGGCTGGTGGCCCAGGCCCGGTAGTAGGTGAACGAGCGCACGGTGGCCCCCGTGTCACGGCGGAAGGCGTCCAGGGCCGCCAGATCCGGCGTGGCCACCCCGACCCGGATCTGCGTCGGGGTGCTGAGCGACGTCTGGTCGAAGCTGACCGGACGCAGCCGATCGCTGACGGCCGTCACGCCGTCGTTGGCGGTGTAGTTGGTCCGCGATCGCGAACTGATGGCCGCGTTGGCCGGAGCAGCGCCCACGAGGACAACCATAAGGGCAGCGGAGGCAAGCGCCGCGGCGGCGCGGCAGGTGCGCAACAGGGAAGTCACTTCGACCGAATCGGTCGCGGCCCCCGGGTGCTTGAGACGCCGAAGCCGGCCGGCAGTGCGCGGCGTCACCCGGATGGACCCTCAAGACCGGACGGCCGCCGGCCGAAGATCGCACGGTGAGCGGCCGGAACATCTCCCCATTTCCGGCACCTCGCCGACCGGCCTCGCCTGACCGGATCGCGCTGCTGCCAGCGGAGAGTCGCCGCCGGCGCGCCGTCCTGCATTCCGTCGCCGGCGTCGCGGTGCTGGCCAATGTGCTGTACCTGCTGTGGCGCGCGGGCTACACCCTCCCCGCCGACGCCCTGTGGCTGGCTGTCCCGATGCTGCTTCTCGAGCTGCATGCCGCGCTGGGCCTGGTGCTGTTCGTGCACTCGGCGTGGAACGTCAACCCACCGCTCACCCCCTCGAGGGCGGCCGATGCCCCGACCGTGGCCGTTCTGATCACCACCTGCAATGAGCAGCTGGAGGTGCTGCTGCCGACGGTTGCCGCGGCGATCGCCATGGAAGGTGAGCACGAGACCTGGGTGCTCGACGACGGCAACCGCATCGAGGTCGCGCAGATGGCACGGGGGCTCGGCGCCCGCTACGTCACCCGCCCCAATCGGGAGCACGCCAAGGCCGGCAACCTCAATCACGCGCTGGGGCTCGTGACGGCAGACTTCATCGCCGTGCTGGACGCCGATCACGTTCCGGAACGGCACTTCCTGACCCGGACTCTGGGGTACTTCACCGATTCGTCGGTCGCTGTCGTTCAGACGCCACAGGACTTCTACAACGTCGACTCGTTCGAGCACTTCGCCGGACGCTCCCCCCACGAGGAGTCGCTGTTCTACCGGGTGATCCAGGCCGGCAAGCACAACGCTGGAGCCGCGTTCTGGTGCGGCACCAACGCGGTGCTGCGGGTCGAGGCCCTGCGCTCGGTGGGTGGAGTCGCAACGGACACGCTGACGGAGGACCTGCACACCACGCTGCGGCTGCACCGCGGGAGGTGGCGCACCGTCTATCACAACGAGGTGCTGGCCCGCGGCCTGGCCGCGGCCGGTACCGACCAGTTCCTCGCCCAGCGGTTGCGCTGGGGACGCGGCGCCATGCAGGTGCTGCGGCTGGACAACCCACTGCGCGGCCCCGGGCTGAACTGGCGGCAGCGGGTGGCGTACGCCTACTCCCTGTCGGCGTGGTTCGACTCCTGGCGCACGCTCGGCCTGGCGCTGATCCCCGTAGCGGTGCTGGCCACCGGCACGCTGCCGATCGCCGCGCATCCGCTGGTGTTCCTGATAGCGGCCGGCGGCACGTTCGCTCTGCAGCAGACCGTCATCGTGCTGCTGAGCCGCGGGCACTCCGGCCTGCTGATGGCCTGGATCTTCGACTACATCCGATTGCCGGTGAACCTGCGCGCCACCGTGACGGTGCTACGGCCACGCCGCACGGCATTCCAGGTGACCGCGAAGGGCCGTACCGGCTCGCGCCGCAGCCGGGCCCGCACGCCACTGCCGCTACTCCTGTTGGTCCTGGTTCTTCTCGTCACCGGCGTGTGGGCGGCGCTGTCGTGGGCGGGGTTCACCCCGACGATCTACGCGCACGGGCCCGCGACGTGGTTCGCGGCGGCGTGGCTGGCCGTCAGCCTGGGCTTCGCGCTGGCGGCGATGGCACGGTTCCGCCGGGTGGAGTTCGGCGTGGAGCGTCGCAACGGCTACCGCTTCCACACCGGGCTGTTCGGCCGGGTAAACGGCATCGACGGGCCCGTCACCGACGTCTCCCTCAGCGGAGCGCAGCTCCACATTCCGGGGCACCGCTTCGCCGTCGCCGTCGGTGACACCGTCGAGCTCAGCGTGCTGGCGGGGCCGTGGGACAGCGGCGTGACGCTGTCCGCGGTGGTGCGGGGCAGCTCGGACGCCGCACTGCGTCTGGAGTTTCTGGCCGGCCAGTGGGCCGAGCTCGCGACCCTGGCCCGCATGTTGTTCGGCGCGGAGCTCGACCACAACTTCGAGGCCAGCGCGGAACGCCCGGCGCTCAGCGGAGTCTCCGCGACCGGCGTCGCCTGAAGTTCCCGCCCGTCCACAGGAGCTGCGGCCACGATGACGGCTGGCAGCCGGCTACTGCCCCGTACTGGCCCACCGGTGACAAGACGTCGACGACCGTGGTGACGTTGCTCTGGGGCTACTGGCTGTCGGCAGCGCATCTGGCGATTCTCGGTCTGCTGCTGGTCGATTCGCTGTTCGTCGGGGTAGCGGCAGCGGTTCTGCACGCACGCCGGCTGATGCGGCACGAGACGTGGCTCGCCGCTACCGGCCGCACGAGTGGGCCGCCACCGGAGCAGGCCTCCCGCTGACACAGCGCCCCCCGGCCAGGCCCTACTGCGGAACCAGGTACCAGTCGTGCCACGCCTCACCGGTGTAGGTGCGCACGTACGAACGTCCGTTGGGCGACAGCACCGCCACGTCCATCCGGCCGGCGCGGGCCGTTGCGGTCGGTCCGGCAGCGAGCCCGCCGCCGAGGCTCGTCCACACCGTCCAGGCGCCGTTGGCGTAGGCGCGGTACCACAGCTGCGAGTCGGTTCCCCGGACGAACACGGCGAGCCGGCCCGCACTGAGCGAGGCAACGGCCGGATCTCCGATCGCGCGGCCGCCCAGCGAGCTCCAGCCCGTCCAGCCCGCCGCCGTGCGGGTCTGTAGGTAGAGCTGGCCGTCGGTACCGACGGCGACGACGGAGACCGAACCGGGTGCAGATGAGGTGGCCGCCGGTCCGGTGCCGGCCTGCAGCCGGCCGCCGAGGGATGCCCATGGCGACCAGGTGCCGTCCGCACCGCGCTGCAGGTACAAGACCCCCCCGGACGACCCGGGAGCGAGCGCGGTGACGGTGGTCCCGTCGAAGGCGGCGGTCGGCCGACCGCCGAGCACGCCGCCGACCGGCTGCCAGTCCCCCCACGTGCTACCGGTCGCTTCCCGCGTGTACAGCACGTTGTTCGCGCCCCGCACCGCCAGCAGCTGACGTCCGGAGTTCAGGCCGACCGCGGACGGCCCACCGACGATCACCCCGCCGAGATTGCGCTCGGTCGACCAGCCCGGCCCCGGCGTCCAGCTGTGCTGGGCGACGGAGCCGTTGGAGGTCCGGCGGAACAGGTGCAGGCCCCCCTGGGAGGTGGCGGAGATGCCCAGCCCGGAAGTCGCCGGCGGACCGACCAGGGTGAAGTAGTTCGAGCGCAGGCCGGCGCAGCTGCGCAGTGAACTACCCGTGGTGGCGTAGGAGGTCGGCGACCCGGCCGAGCTGCGGCCCTCGATGCGCACGCCGAGCACCCGCCCACCCCACTGCCCCACACCGTCACGGGAGGTGATGACCACCCGCTCGGGCGTGCCGGCCGAGGGGTAGCAGGCCCGCAGCTGCGCGGCGCTGAGGTCGGCTTCCCACTTCGCGTACGGGTTGTGGATCGGGTCGTACGGGTCCCGCTTGGCGACGTAGTACGGCACGCTTGGGTTGCCAGTGGTGTAGCCGCCGTTGGACGAAGAGAACTGCGCCAGGATCGGGCGATCGTTGTAGGTGCGCACCACGTTGGCGGTGGCCGAGATGGCTGCATTGGTGCTGGACGCCTGCTGCGGAATCACGCTCGAGCCGTTGTACAGCGTCTTGCCGCCGTACACCTGACAGGCCGTGGTGTCGCACAGGTCGTAGCTGTCCGACACCGAATCGGCCCGGTGCCAGGAGGAGTAACTGCGCGCCGCCACCGACTGGGCCTGCAGCGCCGCGGCAGGCCACGATGACGGCGACTCCTTGGGGACCACACCCCGCAGGTAGAGCTCCATCGACAACGTGTTGATCGTGTACATCGTCGTGGAGCCGCTGCGCAGCCCGGTGATCGTCCCGTCGTACTCGCGCGCCGTGGAACTACTCAGGATCAGCTTGATCGACGGGGGGCCCTCGAAGCGCAGCGGCCCGGCGAAGCTGCTGCGGCCGTCCGGGAAGCGCACGGTGGACCACACGCCGGCGTTGAGCGACTGCACGCGCATCGCCGAACTGTCGATGACCAGCCGCCACTGCTGCGGCCCGGACGGCAGGACGTAGCGGTCGCCGGTGGCCACGTCTCGGACCGCCAGCCCGGTCGCCGGGGCGACCGTCACGCTCGTCGATGGCGCCGTCAGCCGGATCCGCACCGGCGCCTCGGCTTGGAGGGCCTGCGCGGTGTTCGGGTAGTAGAAGTTCAGAATCGAGCTGGCCGACAGCCCGGACGTTGCCGCCCCGTAGGAGCCGTACTGGCTCAGCCCGTACCCGTGGCCGTAGCCGTGACCGAGGACCGTCATGCTGCCGGTGGCGGGCACGGGGAACACCTCGTCAGCAGCGGCCGACGATGCGGGGCCCGCGACGGCTAGCCCGGTGCCGATCACCGCGCTGGCGGCCAGGGCGGACACGATGCGGCGCATGTTGAGCTCCCGAGGTGTTGGGCGACGCGCTGGAGAGTGCTCCGGCGGCTTGGGCCGGAACTCCATGGTGCGACCAACCGCTGCGGCGGTCGACGACCCGGGCCGCATTGTTATTCGACACAAATCCGCCGAACCTGACCGGCGGCGGTTTCCCTCCCGGACTATCGGCGGATCAACCGGCCGGTGCGGGCGTCGGCGGCAGGGGCAGCGGCAGGCCGGGAAGGCCGTCCAGGCTCGTCGCCGATGTGCTCCTTGCCCTCGAAGTAGCGCGCCAGCGACTCGTCGTCCTCCCGGGCGAACCGCTTGGCGTGCAGGTCGCGGTCACCCTCGTACGTCAGCAGCGGAACAGCGAACCCGCACGTGTCGCGGATCAGCTCGGCACGGACCACGACGATCGCCCGCGGCCCGTGGGTGCCGGCGTCCAAACCGGAGAAGCGCCGGCTCAGCTCGACCCACCGGGGGTCGTCGCGGAATACGGGCTCTCCTCGGCCGGAGATTCGGACGATGTTCGGCGGGCGGAGAAGGCGCACCACATCAAGGTGATCCGGCCGTTCTCGCGCAGATGCGCCACGGTCTCGGCGTTGCTGCCGGCAAAGTCGAGCTAGGCGATGCTGCGCTCGTCGAGGACGACGAACGAGCCCGACACGCCCTTGGGTGACAGGTTTACCCGATGCCGGACAGCGGTGCGGCGGCGACGAAGAAGATCGGTTGAGCCTCGAGGAACTCGCGTAGCCGGCCGTCGATGCGCTTATGAACTTTGCCCATGCGGCGATCATCCGGCACTCGCCGGACCCCGGCCAGCCAATATCCGGACGGGCCGCTGCCCGTCGCTCCCCGGCGCGACCCTCAGCGGGGCGCGGTCAGGGCTCCGCGGCGGGCCGCCGGGCGGAGCTCCGCCGGTGCCGGGTGTCCGACCAGAACGACAGACCGGCGGCGCCGGCCACGAGCGCGTCGGCGCCCGTGTTCGCCAGACGACTGACGATGGCCACGGCAACGGCGGCGGGGGTGGCGATCACCGTGGCGAGCGTGGCCACGATCACCAACTCCCGCACTCCGGCGCCCGCCGGTGCGATCAGGAAGGCGATGCCCGCGGCTGTGGCGAGCGCGTAGCCGCCGATCGCGAGCGGCAGGGCGGTCCACGGCGCGGAACCCAGGTCGGCCGCCAGCACCCATGCCTGCGCGCCGAAGCAGGTGTACGCCACCAGGTACCACAGGCAGGAACGGGCGATGCCCGCGCCGCTGAGCCGGCGTTCTAGCGGCGGACGCCGGACGACGCGCAGGGCCCGGTCGATCACGGCGTTGACCACGCGGGGGTGGAGCGCGGCCAGGCCGGCCGGCACCAGCAGCAACGCGAGCAGGTACTGACGGCCGTCACCGCCGAGCAGGGCCGGCACGCACAGCGCCCCGAGCCCGGCGCCGGTCACCACGGCGATGGCGGTGGAGATCAAGGAAGCGGTCGCTGCCCGGGCGCGGGGCACGCCCACGTCCTTGCTGAGCTCCATCTGAGCCACGATGGGCCAGACGCTGCCGGGCACGTACTTGCCCAGCTGCCCGATGTAGAGGATGCGTGCTCCAGTGACCAGCGGCAGCGGCGAGCCGAGATCGGTCAGAATCGCTCGCCAGGCCAGCACGCTGAACTGCAGGCCGAGCACGACGAGCAGCACCGCGCCGGCAGCCACGCCAGGGTGGAGCCGGGTGAGGCTGTCGACCACCTCGTCCCACTGACCGGCCAGCGCGGTGGCGAGACCGGCGACGACCGCAACGAGGAACAGCCAGCGGACGGCCGCGCGCAGCGTCGGACGCCGGCGGCGCGCTTCGGCGGGGTGGTTTCCCGGCGTCACCCGGCGCGGACCGGCTTGGGCGGCACCCGCAGCGCCCGCCCTGCGGGACGGGAGGCGTCCTTGCTGGCCACCCAGATGTAGGTGGGGATCATCGGCAGCGCCGCCTTAAGGATGGCGGGCGGCAGCGACGACACCCGGCCCCCGACCATGTCGCCACTGGCGAACTGCTCGGGATGACTGATCACCGGGAACGTGTAGTCCCAGACGGAGAAGTTGCCGAGCAGCCGGCGAAGGCCCGGCCGCGTGCGGAACCGCTCGTGGTAGTGCGGCGCACGTCCGAACGCCCTGACGTAGCGGTCGGCCAGCGGCCCGGGCAGGTAGGACAGGAACGGCAGCCGGTAATGGGGCTCCATGACACCGAGCCGATTCGCCAGCCCGAGGTAGAGCGCCCCGCCCGGCTTGAGCACCCGGTGCAGGTCCGCCAGCACGGCCTCCGGATCGACTACGTGCTCGTAGATGTGGTTGAAGACCAGCACGTCGATGGAGTTGTCCCGGAACGGCAACCGCTCCCCCAGCGCGCACACGAAGTCCACGGTCTGCCCGAAGCGTGCCTGAGCCTTGAGCAGGCCTGGGACGTCGATGTCGACGCCGATCGTCACGGCCGCCCCCGCGCGGGCCAGCTCGTCGGCGATGTAGCCCGCGGAACACCCGATGTCGGCCACCACCAGCCCCGACAAGTCGTCCCGGCCGAGGAAGTGCTTCAGCACCGACAGGATCTTCGCCGCCTTCTGGCGACGGGCCGGCTCGTCGAGCATCGCCTCCACGAGCTCGGAATAGGCCAGTTGCGGCGCGCGCTCGCGGGCCATGCGTCCTCCTCGTCAGGTCGCCGGTTGGGCTCCATGCGGGATAGGCCATCGCCGGAGCCACCCGGACCGGCGGCGTCGTCGGCGCTGACGGTACCCGCCGCAGCTGGCGTGGCCGGCAATGGACTGCCATGGCAGCGCTCGACACCGGTGTGCCGGAGCGGCATGGCTGCTCCGGCACACCGGGCGTACGCTTCGACGTGACCACCTCAGCACCCGCCCAGGCCGGGCCGCAGACGGACGGTCAGAGGTTGTCCTTGCTGCTGGCGCTGTTGCCACCGCCGGTAGGGGCGGGCCGGATCACTTGCACCGCAGAGCACCGTCGACGGTGTTGGTGTTGACCGTGACACCACCGAGGTTCTTCACGATCTGCACGTTCCCGCCGACCTCGTTGCGATTCGTGCGGGGCAGCTTGGTCATCTCGCGTACTGGATGTCGCCGTCGGCACGTCCGCTCGGCGACCTCCGCGGCCTGCGCCACACATTTCAGCTCGACCATGCGCTGTTTGCTGTCGATGCTGTCCCGCAGCCGCTGACGAACAAGTTCCTGTGCCTGCGCGGCGAAATTGTGGTCGGCTCTAAACCGCTGCAGGTACACCCGCCACGTCGTCGGCCCTTTCGGCCCGGAACTCCTTGCGCGCCTGGCATGCCGCGGCACCCGCGGAGCGAAAGCGAACCGCGGGAGGCCTCGCGCTTCGCCGCTGGGAGGCCGGCGGCTCCCGGTAGCCTGGCGGGGGGTTGGGCCACGGCCGGACGCATTCGCCGCAGCCGCGACCCGTACCGGCCGTACCACCGTGCCCGAATCTCGTATCGAGAAGGAGCAGACATGCCCACAGCCGCACCTCCCGGCGGCCTGCCGCTCGCCCTGGCCAAGCGCGGCGTCGAGCAGTTGCTGTGGACGCGGGTTCGGGCCCAGACCGTGCTGCAAGGCACGCCCAAGGCGCGCGCACACCCCGCTCCGGTGCTCCCCACCGAGGTGTTGAAGACGCGCAGCCAGTGGCAGGAGGCGGTGGCCGAGTGCCGCCGGCTGCGGCTCCCGCTGCACCACGACAAGCCCAAGAACTGGGACTCCCTCGGCGCGCTGAGCACCATCCTCGGCTCGTTCGGGCCGGACGCGGCGGTCGTCGACGCCGGCGCCGCCCGCTACTCCTCGATCCTGCCCTGGCTGCGGCTGTACGGGTTCAGCAAGCTGACCGGCACGAACCTGGAGTTCGGCGAGGAGAAGCGGCACGGCTCCGTCGCCTTCCGCTACGGCGACATCACTGCGACCGACTTCGCCGACGGCGAGCTCGACGTCGTCACGTGCATGAGCGTCATCGAGCATGGTGTGCCGGTGGAGGCGTTCCTCAAGGAGTCGGCCCGCATCCTGCGCTCCGGCGGCCTGCTGATCATCTCCACCGACTACGACCAGGACCCGCCGGACACCACAGGCAAGACGGCGTACGGCGTGCCGGTGCAGATCTTCTCGCCGGACGACATCCGAGAGCTGGTGACGACGGCGGACTCATGCGGGTTCCGGCTGCGCGGCGAGCTGGACTTCGTCCACCCCGAGCGCCCGCTGCACTGGAAGCGGACCGGCCTGGACTTCACCTACATCCGGCTCGCCTTCGACCGGGAGTAAGGCGGCCGTTTCAGCGCCGAGGCGCCGCGGCAGCCGGCCAGGACGACGGCGATTCCTTAGGGACCACGCCCAGCAGGGGAAGCTCCATCGCCGAGGTGTCGACCGTGCACATCGTCGTGGAGCCGCTGCGCAGCCCGGTGTTGGTCCCGTCGTACTCGCGGGGGACCGAGCTGACGGCGCGGCCAGCAGGTTCGGACCGGTGCCTCGGCCTGCGTGGCCTGGGTGGTGTTCGAATAGTAGAAGCTGAGGATCGACGTGGCGGACAGCCCGGACGACGCGGCCCCGTACGAGCCGTCTCAGCCCTTCAGGACCCAATCGACCGCTGACGTCAGATCTGGCACGAGCACATCGGCCGCGGTGACGGTGCCCGGTGGAGCGATGCGAACCGTCGCCGTCCCGGCCGCCCGGCCTGCCGCGACGTCGCTCTCGGCGTCACCGATCATCACCGATCGTTCGAGCGCGATCTGCGGCCGCTCGGCCGCCGCCCGCAGCAACATTCCGGGCAGCGGCTTGCGGCACTCGCAGCTGCCCGAGGCGTGCGGGCACAGGTAGGCGGCGTCCACCGAAGCCCCATCGCGCTGGAGCAATTCGATCAGCCGGTCGTGCACCGCGGCGTAGTCCCGGTCGGACATCAGGCCGCGGGCGATGCCGCGCTGGTTGGTGATCAGCACGACGTGCGCCCCGGCCGAATTCAGCCGAGCCACCGCCGCGGCCGCGCCCGGCAGCAGCTCGAGCCCGTCCGGCGACGTGATGTAGGCACCCTCTGGCGCCTTGACGTTGATCGTGCCGTCACGGTCCAGGAACACCGTCGGAAAGCGGCTCATCCGTCCTTCGGGAAGATCCGTGCCTCGACGATCTCGCAGATGGTGTGACCCAGATGCATGCAGGCCTCCTGGATCCGCGGCGTGTCGTCGGTGGGCACGCGGATGGAGACGTCGACCAGATCGCGTACCTTGCCGCCGTTGGCGCCGGTCATGGACACGGTGAACATGCCGAGCTCACGAGCGGCCTCCATGGCGCGCAGCACGTTCGGGGAGTTGCCGCTGGTGCTGAGACCGACTGCCACGTCGCCGGCCCGGCCCACGCCGCGCACCTGGCGGGAGAACACCTCGGCGTAGTCGTAGTCGTTGCCGATGGCGGTCATTGCCGCGGTGGCGTCCGGGAGGCTGACCGCCGGCAGCGACGGCCGGTCGTAGTAGAAGCGCCCGAGCAGCTCGGCCGCGAGGTGACCGGCGTCCATCGACGAGCCACCGTTCCCGAAGAACACCACCTTGCCGCCGTTGCGCAGCGACTCCACGATCCGCTCGGCAACCGCGGCCGCCTGCGTCACGCACTCGGACTCGATGATCTGCTGCTTGATGTCGACGCTGTCCTGCAGCCGTCGCCGGATCAGCTCCTGCGCCGCAGCGGTGGTGTCCCTGCCGGTTCCCTCTGCTGCTGCTGCTACGCCCGCCATGTCGTCAGACCCTTCGGCTCGAAGCTGAACTCGGTGACCGTGGCGCCGAAACTTTCCAGGGCTTCGGCGACGCGGTGCTTATTCGCGAAATCGACGTAGAAGAGGATGTAGCCGCCGCCACCCGCGCCGGTGACCTTGCCACCGAGCGCCCCGGCCTTGAGGGCCACCTCGTATGCGTCCTCGATGTGTCCCGTGGAGATCATCGGTGACATGCGCTTCTTCTGGTGCCACGCCTCTCCGAGCAGAGAACCGAACTCGTTGAGTTCACCCCGCAGCAGCGCCGTCTTCATCGTGACGGCCAGCTCCTTCTGCGCCCGCAGTCCTTCCAGGACGTCCTGTTCCTTGGTCTCCACCCGGGACGTCTGGTCGGCGATGATGTTTGCCGACTCGCGGGTCACGCCGGTGTAGCAAAGCAACAGATTGAGCTGGAGCTCGTTCACCACCGAATCGCGAATGCGCAGCGGGTTGACGATCACCCGCTCGCCGAACTCGATGAAATTGAATCCACCGAACGTCGCCGCGTAGTGATCCTGCAGGCCGCCGCGGATGCCGAGATCCTCGCGCTCGATGATGAATGCGAGGCGGGCGATCTCGTACTCGGACAGCGGAAGTCCGTAGTGCTCCTGCAACAGTCCGACCAGCGCAACCATCATCGTCGAGGACGAACCGAGGCCCGAGCCGGGCGGGGCGTTCGAGCGCAGCACGAGGTCGTAGCCGTTCAGCTCGCCGCTGCCCAGCTTGCGGATCGCCGCCTTGACCAGGTCCAGCTTGCCGTCGAGCACCGGCCCATCGGTCGCGGCAAAGTCCAACGACATGCCGAAGTCGACGCTCTCGATGCGGATAGAGCCGTCGTCGCGCGGCTGCAGGGAGCCGTACGCGTACCGGTCGATCGTCGCCGACAGGACGCAGCCACCCTCGGTCTCGGGGAACGGGGAGACGTCGGTGCCGCCTCCGGCGAAACTGACCCGGAGCGGAGCCTTGGCACGGACGACCACGCGTCTCCTCGGTTGTTCTGGCGAATCTGTCGCTGGGGGCACAGGGAACGGCTCGTAGGGTACCGACTGCGGCAGCATCCGCAGTCGCCTGCGGGCGGCGCGCCGCGGCCGGCGCCCGCACCGGCTGGCTATAGTCGCCCGCCAGGCGCCACCGATCCGTCATGCACTGCGATCGGGCAGTTCAAGGAAGGACTTTCCCACCGTGCCCGACACCGCCCCCGATCCCTCCCGGACCGCCGCGCCAGCCGCTCCGTTGACCGCCGAGCTGGTTCCGGGCAAGCGCAGTGACCCCCTGCTGCCGGTACGCCGCGGCTTGACGGCAGTGGGCCGGCATCTCGGCCCGAAGGCGCTGGCCAACCTGCGGTCGGTGCTGAGCTACCTGGAGATCGGGGCCTGGCTGCAGCAACTACCGGCCGACCAGCAGCCACGGGCGGTGCCGCAGGACGTGGACCTGTTCGCCGAAGCGGCACGTCGCGTCACGGGCACGCAGCCGCTGTACCTGGAGTTCGGCGTGTACGCCGGTCGGTCCATCCGCTGGTGGTCGCAGAACCTTCCCGCGCCGGGCGCGCACTTCGTCGGCTTCGACAGCTTCGAGGGCCTACCGGAGGACTGGCGCCCCGGCACCCCCCAGGGCCACTTCGCGACCGGCCAGATACCCCAGATCAATGACCCGCGGGTGTCGTTCGTCAAGGGCTGGTTCGACGAGACGCTGCCGGGCTTCCGGGTTCCCGACCACGACCAGCTGATCGTCAACATCGACAGCGACCTGTACTCCAGCGCGGACACCGTGCTGCGCTGGGTGGAGCCCTACCTCAAGCCGGGGACGCTGCTCTACTTCGACGAGTTCGCGGACCGCGATCATGAAATGCGGGCGCTGAACGAGTTCGTGGCCCGCACGGGCGCGCAGGTGCGTCCGATCGCCTATGCCCGCGGTGGCATCCACTGGTTGTTCGAGTACGTCTGATCGGCGCGCTCGTCGGCCGGCAGTGTCCGGGCCCCGACCAGCCAGGTCAGCGCCGCCGCGGCACCGCGGCGGCCTGCTCCAGCGCCGTCACGTAGTCCCTCCACGCCGGCCCCGGATCGAGCGGCCGCACCCCGCCGCGCAGCCGCTCGGGCTCCCCGGGGGCGTAGAACCTCCCCAGCGCCTGCACCAACGAGTCGACGTCCGCCGGCTCGCAGACGATCCCGTCCACGCCGTCGCGTACAGGGTCGGCCAGGGCACCGGCCCGCGTGGCGATCACCGGCAGGCCGTACTCGAAGGCGATCATCGCGTTCTGTGACGCGGTGGCCGAGCGGTAGGGCAGAACCAGTGCGTCCGCAGCGCCGAACAGTGCCGGCATGTCCCCAGACGCGACGTAACCCGGTCGCAGTTCCACCCTGTCGGCGAGGCCCAGATCAGCGATCAGCTTCTCCGTGTCTTCGGTCCCGCCCCAGAACTCCCCCGCCACGACGAGCCGGACGTCCTCCGGCCCGCTGGCCAGCGCCTGCAGCAGGACGTCCAGCCCCTTGTACGGGCGGACCATCCCGAAGAACAGCAGCGACCGCGATGCCGGGCGGTCGCTGTCACTTGTGGCGGCACCGGGCTTGTTGTCGGGCAGGTGCGGCGGCAGGGCGGCCACGAACGAGGGAGCGCCGGTCATGGTGGCCGCCAGCTCGGCCTGTTGCGCGGAGTGCACAAGCAGCCCGTCCAGCCGGTCAAGCAGGGTGCCCATCAGGCGGATGTCGATCGCCCGGCGCTCGTGGGGCAGCACGTTGTTGCACAGGCCGATCACGCGGGCGTCGCTGCGCCGGAGCCCCGTGAGCAACCCGAGGTACGCGGGCACCTGGACCGGTGAGTAGACGAACAGCACCACCGCGTCCGATGCCCGTCCGATGCGCCGGCCGTGCCGCAACCAGCCGTCCGGACGCCGCCACGACAGGGTGTGGCGGGTGACCGGGAACAGCGGCATCTCCGGCGTGTCCACTGTCAGCTGCCCGGGATACAGCAACTTGGGGTACTGCGCGGACCACGACTCCAGCGCCACGTCGTGCCCGGCGTCGGCCAGGTGGTGGGCGAGCCCGGTGGCGTGCTGCGCCGGTCCGCCCTTGTAGGGGTGGGCCGGTCCGACGACGGAGAAGCGCATTGCGGGCGTCAAGCTCCGCGGGAGCGCACGATGAGGTCGGCCAGCAACGCCAGGGTCGCGACGATCAACCCCGACACGAGGATGAGAACGGTGTTGATCGCCAGCGCCAGCGGGTGGGCGATCATGTCGTAGGTGAACTTCGCGACCCCGATGCCCAGCATCCACAGCGCCAGCGGCATCAGCACCTTGAGGGGGTTGAAGTACATGACCATCCGCAGCACCTGAAGGATGTAGCGGTAGGCGTCCCGGGTGAAATGGAACTTCGACGTCCCGGCGCGCTTCGCGTAGTCGATCGGCAGGTAGTCGACCGGGTGCTGGTTGGACAGGAACGACATCGTGATCGTCGTGACGCAGGAGAATCCGGGCGGCAGCAGCCTCAGGTACGGCAGCGACACGTCCCGGCGGAAGGCACGGAGCCCAGAGTTAAGGTCCGGAATCTTGGTGCCGGACAGGTACTCGGCGATCTTGCGGATCGTCCACTTGGCCGGCACCCGCAGCAGCTTGTAGGTGCCTTCCTCACTCTTGCGCGCCCCGACCACCTGGTCGACGCCGACGTTGTCGTGCAGGTAGCGGATGAACTCGGGAATCCGCTCGTTCGGGTACGTCATGTCGGCGTCGGTCCACACGACGATGTCGCCGCGGGCCTCCTGGGTGCCGATCCGGCGGGCCGTGCCGGAGCCTCCGTTACGCCGGAACGGCATCAGGCGCATGCTGGGGAACCGGGGCAGCGCCTCGCGAAGCACCGCGAGCGTGTTGTCCGTGGAGGCGTCGTCGATGACGAGCAGCTCGTAGGTCAGGCCGCTCTGGTCCATGGCGGCCGTGATCCGCTCGACCTCGACCAGGACATGGTCCTGCTCGTTGTAGCAGGGCAGCACGACCGTGGCCTGCAACCGCACGGCCTGGTCGTCCGGAACCGGGGTGCCGGTGCCGGACAGCGACAGGTGGTGCGGCGGCTCATGCGCGTGCTCAGCGCTGGACGCAGGGGCGGCGGGAGCAGCTGCGGCGGCACCGGCGACTGACAGGAACTGAGTCAAGGCGGCGAACTCCGGAGGTCGGGAATGCAGGCGCAGCCTACTGCGCGTTCCGGGTCCGTGGCGCGCGCCACACGGCCGCCGGACCGGCGACCGGGACGCCCGCCCGTCAGCCGTCGCCGGTGTGGATCTGTGCCCGCAGTGACCGGGGCCGCCCGTACTCCCGATGCACCGTGGCCACCCGCACGCGGTAGTCCGAGTACCAGATCTCCCGCCCCTGCCGCTGGGCGACCAGGTGCTCCCCGACGTCACACCAGGCGCGGGCGGCCCCTTCGTCGCGCCAGTAAGAGACCGTGATTCCCAGACCGTCCCGGGCGGACTCCGCCCCGAGGAAGCCCGGCTGACGTGCAGCAAGCTCCGCCATCGCGACCGTTGTGGCCTCATATCCACGATCGCCATCGGTCCGCAACGACGTAAAGATGACGGCGACGTACGGCGGCTTGGGTGTAGCGGCGATCTTCTCCGGCTGATCCGCCATCGAACGTCGCCCTTCCGCCGTGCGCGTTCCGCGCAGGGAGTGGCCTCCAGCGCATACCCTTGCACCGCCGCCTGGTCACGCCGCGGCCCGAGCCGGACCGCGGTTCCGCCGGATTCTGGCAGCTTCCCGCCGAGCAGCAACAAGGAGTTTCGACCGCATGACCGACACGCGCACGCTGACGGCGCGACCGCCGCAGTCGGGGTCCCGGCAGGTGGATGCGCCGAGCCCGACGAGTCGTCGCTCGCTGCCACGTGCGGTGGAGGGCCTGTTCGTGGTCCTGGGCTCGTTGGTCATGAGCTACCTGACGCTGCCCGCGATTCAGGCACGGAACGCCGCCTTCTACCAGGACGTGCTGGTCAACGCCACAGTCTCGGACCGGGCGGGGGTGGCCGAGCTGCTGTCCAGCGGCGTGCTTCCTACCTGGGTGCGCCTGACCTACGGCGGCGAGCCGTACGCCGCGAACCTGCAGCACACCGTTTTCTATCCGGGCGCCGCACCGTTCCTGTTCCTGCCGACAAGCACCGCTTTCGACGCCACGGTGGTGCTCCACCTGGCCCTGGGCGCTCTGGGCATGTGGGCGTATTGCCGGATCGGCCTGCGGACCGGAACCGCGGGAGCCCTCGTCGCCGCGATGGGGTTCGCCTTCGGGGGACACATGCTGCAGCACATCGTTCTGGGCGGGCAGCTGCACGTCATCGCCTGGATGCCCTGGGTGCTGTTCTTCGGGCACATGGCCCTCGTCCACGGTGGCCTGCGGTGGCCGGTGCTCACGTCGATCGCCATCGGCATGCAATTCCTCGCCGGCCACCCGGAAGGCTGGCTCTACACGGTAGGCGCGCTGGCCCTGTACGGGGTGGCGTGGATCCTCGCCGCGCCCCCGCAGCTGGGTCGCCGGTTCGTGCAGGCGGCGGTCCGGCTCGGCGGGGCGGTGGTGCTGTTCGTCCTGCTCTTCGGCTGGCAGTTCTGGCCGACGATGGAGCTCAAGGGCCAGGGATACCGCAGCTCGCCGGCCTTCAGCCAGCAGTTCCCGCTGCCCAAGCAGATGGGTGTGAATTCACTGCTGCCGGACTTCGGGCATGTCCTCACCGGCGAGAACGTCGGGCACGTGGGAATCGTCGTGGTGGGACTGTTCGCGCTCGGGGTTTGCTCCAGCCGCCGTGACCTGCTGTGGGTGCGGGCGTGGCTGGTGGTCATCGCCGCGCTTGGGCTGGTGATGGCCCTGGGCAACATCACCGCGTTCTACTCGTTCTTCTACGAGCACGTGTCGATCATCCGGGGCTTCCGGGTTCCGTCGCGCTGGCTGATCCTGCCGTACCTGGCGCTGTGTGTCGGCGCGGCGATCGGTACCGACGAACTGCTGCGCTTCTCGGTTGGCAAGCCGCGACCACGCCTGGTGCAGGGGGCGGCGGCCGCTCTAGTGCTGGCCGCCGGCGGTGGGTACGCGTTGTGGTTGAGCGACTTCACGCTGGACCGGGCGAACGTGTGGCCATGGTTGCTGGCCGCTGCGGCCGGCGTGGCCACCTGGGTGCTTGCGGCCTTCCGTCCGGTGCCGCGGAGCCTGCTGGCTTCGGTTCTGCTGATCGTCACGGCGGTGGAAGTAGCCAACGCCCGTCCGCACGCTGAGTTCCGCCAGACGATCGTGAATACCGTCTACGACGAGTACGGGCCGGTGCTGGAGCGGATCGCCCACGGCGACGGCCGCTACGTCACGATCGCGACCGCTCCCAGCACTGCGGAGCAGAAGGCCGCGTTCCCCGTCCCACCGGGCCTGTCCGAGCGCGAGCGGGACTACTACTACGTGGGCTTCGTCGAGCGACTGATAGCCCGCCCGGCCACGCACATCGGCGCCCAGGCAGAGACCGTGCTGGGACGCGACGGGGGGCTGATGCCCCTGCGCCGGTACCGCGACTTCTGGCTGAACGCGGTCAACAGCAAGGGGGACATCAACGTCGGCCAGGTCATGACGGCGCCGTCCACCTGGGACTGGGAAGGGCTGGACTTCCTGGCCGTGCGGTGGTTCGTCACCATGAACGACCTTCCGCCGGCCGAGCAGGCGGTCCTCAGTTCCCACGGCTTCCGGCTGGTGGATTCACCGGCCTACCTGTTGGTGTGGGAGCGGGACGAGCCGCCGCTGGCGCGCATGGTGACCCGGACCCGTGTCGTTCCGGACGAGGCCGAGCGGGCACAGACGATCGGGAAGCTGGATCTGGATCGCGAGGCGATCGTTGAGCGTCCCGTCAACCTGACGGACGGCGACGCCGGGTCGGCCGACGTGACGCACGTGGGCAACACGCGCGTGCGGGTCAGCACGTCGGCGGACAGCCGCCAGCTGCTGGTGCTGTCGGATCCGTACTACCCCGGGTGGCAGGCCCGGATCGACGGGAAACCCGCCGAGGTGCTGGTGGTGGACGGCGCGTTCCGCGGCGTGGTGGTTCCCGCCGGGAACCACAAGGTCGAGTTCGTCTTCGTGGCCCGCATGTTCCGACTGGGCCTGCTCTCCGCCGGGCTGACGGTGCTGGGACTGCTGATCGGCTGGCAGCTGTGGCCCCGTCTCCGCTCCCGCAGCCACGGCCTTTCGGTGCGCTCGGCCGCGCGGACAGAACCGGCCGCATAGAATCCGCCTCACGCGCAGGTCGGCCCCGCTGACCCGCCCCGGCACGAAAGGCTCACCCTCCGCGATGGCTGTCGGCGTCGACGCACGCGCAGCGGCGCAGAGCCGGCTTCGCTGGGAACTGCTGGTCGGGCTGATCCGCAAGGATCTCAAGGTCAAGTACAAGGACTCGAGCCTCGGCTTCGCCTGGTCGATGGCCAATCCGCTGCTACTCCTGGCGGTCTACTACTTCGTCTTCGTCGTGGTGCTGCCCAACCGGGTGCCGCTGTTCGCGGTCTATCTGATGAGCGGGCTCCTCGTCTGGCAGTTCTTCTCCGGCAGCGTGACGACCGCCGTCGGCTCGGTGCTCGGCAGCGCCAACCTCGTGAAGAAGGTCCGCTTCCCGCTGCTGGTGCTCCCGCTGTCCTCGGTGGGTTTTGCGGGAGTGCACTTCGGGCTGCAGATGCTGGTGTTCGTGACGCTGCTCGTGGCGTTCGGCGTCGTCCCGCTCAGCCTCAATCTGGCGCTGCTGGTGCCCGCGTGCGTCGTGGCCCTCACGTTCACCACCGGCCTGAGCATCCTCGTGTCCGCACTGAACGTGCGCTACCGGGACGTGCAGCACATCCTTGAGGTCGCGATGCTCGCCTGGTTCTGGATCAACCCGATCCTGTACCCGGCCGGCCTGGTGGCCAAGGCGCTGAGTAACGAGTGGCTCTACCGGCTCTACTTCCTCAACCCTCCCGGCATCGTCTCGGCGACGTTCCAGCGGGCGTTCTATCCGCACACCTACGTGCCGGGCATGCCGCGAACGCCGGAGAATTTGATCGTCGCCTCGCCCGACATCAGCTTCTATCTGCAGCAGCTTGCGGCCTGTCTCGCGCTGTCGCTGCTGCTGCTGGCTTTCGCGATGAAGGTCTTCCGACGGATGTCGGGCAACTTCGCGGAGGAGCTGTGAGGTCGCCGGCGATCGTTGCCCGCGGTGTGACCAAGAAGTTCGTCAGTCACCGCAGCCGTGCCACCAGCCTCAAGGAGCTGGCCCTGCGACAGAAACACAGCAGCGAGGACTTCTGGGCGCTGCGGGACGTCGACGTGGAGATCTCCCGCGGGGAGACGGTAGGCCTGATCGGGGCCAACGGTTCGGGCAAGAGCACGCTGCTCAAGGTGCTCTCCGGCATCCTTCAGCCGACGTCGGGGTCGGTGTCGGTGAACGGGCGGATCGCCTCACTGCTGGAGCTTGGCGCCGGGTTCAACGGCGAGCTGTCCGGTCGGGACAACGTGTACCTGAATGCGGCACTGCTGGGCATGAGCCGCCGCGAGGTGGACGGCCTGTTCGACGACATCGTCGCGTTCAGCGAGCTCGAGGACTTCATCGACAACGCGGTGAAGAACTACTCATCCGGAATGTACGTCCGCCTCGGATTCGCCGTCGCTGTGCACACCGACCCGGACATCCTGCTCGTCGACGAGGTGCTCGCCGTTGGTGACGAGGCCTTTCAGCAGAAGTGCCTGTCGAAGATCACGCAGTTCCAGGATGAGGGCCGCACGATTCTGCTCGTGACGCACGCACTCGACACCGTGGAGAAGTTCTGCACCCGCGCGGTGGTGCTCGACCACGGCCGCGTCGCGTTCGACGGCGCGCCTGACTACGCCACCGGAACGTTGCGGGCCCTGCTTAACCCTGGTGTGGACATCAGCCGCGTGGAGCCACCCGTTGACAAGGGGGTGGATCTACCGGCGGTGACGGTCAGCTCGACCCACGGCGGGCCTGCGGTGCACTCCTTCCAGCCTGGAGACGAGTTCCACATACGCGTACTGGTCGATGTGCCGGCGACGATGGAGTTCCCCGGCCTGAACACGACCGTCGTCATCATGGGCGCGGGCGACCTGCCGATCTGGGTGATGCGCGCCGAGCGCGAGGCCGCCGTCGGGCACGGCGAGGGACGCTGGCACGTGGACTTCGCCGTGGCGGCGCTGCCGCCACTGCGTGGCGGGTTCGTCGTCGCGGTGAGTGTGGCCGACACGGCGAGCGGCGCCGATGTGGCCGCCGTCCGGTTCGACGACTCCTTCTTCACAGTCAGCGGCCCACAGTCGGCCGGGCTGCTGGACGTGGGCTACCGCGCGGTGACAACGCTGCCCTGACGGCGGTCGCCCGCCCCGGCCGCCGTCAGACCCGGCGGAGCCAGAAGCTGCCCGGAAAACGCGTGGCCGGGTCGTAGGAGGCCACCGCCGACCGCAGCTCGTCGGGGTGCCGCCGGTGCATGTAGCTCGACGACCACAGCACCTCCACGTCCCGGTTACCGATGAGGAACGCCTGCAGCAGGTACTGCTCGTTCCAGAACCGGTGCTCCTCGGTGACCCAAGACCTCGGGTACTCCCCGGGCAGGAAGATGTCGTGGACGTGGATCAGCACACCCGACGGCACGCGAGGCAGCACCTCGAGGAACTCGTACTGGACGTCGCTGCCGGTACGCAGCACGTGCGACGAGTCGATGAACAGGATGTCGTTGGGCTGGAGCTGCTCGAAGGTCGAGAGCGGGAACGTCTGCAGCTGCTCCACCCGCAGGTGGACAAGCGGGTCGTCCGCGAGCTGCCGCACGAAGTCGTAGGGGTACGGCTCGATGGCGAAGACCTCGCCGGGGGCGCCCTCGGCCGCGTTGCGCCGGAGCGCAGCGAGCGAACACAGCGTGGACCAGCCGCTGCCGACCTCGAGTACCCGCGACGGCTTGTACTTGCGGATCAGCGCGTACAGCATCTCGCCGTCGACCGACTCGAACGCCTGGTTGTCCACGAAGTACTCGAGCGGGCCGGCGGCGCTGCGCGGCAGCGCATTGAATTCGTCGCCGAAGTTCGCCGACAACTCGCCGAGCAGGCGCAGCTGCTCAGCGTCCCGCATGTCGATGCCAGGCAGTTCCGACTCGGTCTCCCACAGCGCGTCCGGTAGCTGGGAGACGTCGGGAATCGGCGAGTAGAAGTGGTTGGGGGTCAGGTGCCAGCCCGCCGCTTCCCACTGCTCGAACGGCATGTCGCGGGCGAGCCGCTCGATCAGCGCCGCCCGGGATTCGGGGGAGGCTAGCTGGGCCTCCAGCAGCTCCTCGAAGCGCGGCGCCCGAGCAGGCGGCACGACCGCGCGCAGGCCGCTGCGGAGCCGGGCCTTCACCGGCGCCGGAACGCGCGCCTTGACGCCGGTCAGGATGGGTGCGGTCGCTGACTGCAACCGGCTCTGCGCCACTGGCACCTCCACGTCGGGTGTGGTCACTCTAGTGGTGCCCGGAAGCCACCCGGTTGCGCTCCTCCACCTCTCAATCGGCCACCGGCCCCGGTCGACCTCTTGAGCGACAGACTTCTCCATCAGCTTTACCACCGTGGGAGCCGGGACACCATGCGCCGTACATCCGCTCTGCTGTTGTCCTCGATGTTCACCTCGGCGATGGTGGTGCTGCCGGCGACGACCGTCCCGGCAGCAGCTCCGGTTCCGGTGAGCCCCGTCGTCCGGACCTATCCGTTGGCGCAACTGGACGCCGCCGCACAGGGCGGCACATCCGGGGCTGGTGGAGCCGGGCGTCCCGCCGCCACGTCCCGGATGCGACCGGTGGTCGCCACAGCGCCGGCGCGGCGGCAGCCGTTCTCGGCCGTCGGGGTCACCTGGCGGACGGACGACGGTGTCGACGTTGCCGTTGCCGTCCGGACCAGGACCGGCGGTCGCTGGACGGACTGGACCGAGCTGGAGGTGCAGGCGACAGCAGCGGACACGGCGGCCGACGCGGACGGCGCCGGGCTCCCCGCCCGAGCCGGATCGGACCCGCTCTTCGTAGGACCGTCCGACGGCATACAGGTGCGGATGGACGCGGGCCGAATCGCCCCGCGCGACGTGCGTCTGGTGCTCATCGACCCCGGAGCATCAGCCGCCGACCGGCACGCCACGACGGCCGTGCGCCGCACGTTCGGCCGGAGCGTCGCCCAGGCAGCCGAGCAGCAGCCGGCATACGTCTCGCGCGCGGCCTGGGGGGCCGACGAAACCCTGCGCAGCTGCACCCCGGATGTCGCCTCGGGCGTCAAGGGCGGAATTCTGCACAACACTGCGACCGGCAACGACTACTCGGCCTCGCAGAGCGCGGCCGTGATGCGCTCGATGTACGCGTACCACACCCGATCTCTCGGCTGGTGCGATCTGGGCTACAACTTCGTGGTCGACAAATTCGGCACCCTGTTCGAAGGCCGGTACGGCGGCGTGGAGAAGGCCGTCATTGGAGCCCACACCGGCGGCTTCAATACGTCCACCTTCGGCGTCTCCATGATCGGAAACTACGACCTGGTCACGCCGCCGGCTGCGATGCTGGCAACCGTGGCGAAAGTCTTCGCCTGGAAGCTGGGCCTGCACCGGCTGGATCCCACCGGCACGACGACCTACGTCTCGGCCGGCGGCTCGGCCACCAAGCACCCGGCGGGAACCGTGGTGACCATGCCGGTCATCTCCGGCCACCGCGACTACTCGACCAAGAGCTGCCCCGGCAATTTCGCCTATCCGCTGCTGCCCTCGATCCGCAGCGCTGTCGCGGGCCGCATGTCGGACGCCGTGCAGGTTCAGACCGCGCTCACCCTTGGCACCAGCCCGGCGACGATCACGTACGGCGCAGTCACCACGATCCGGGGAAGGCTCACGGCCGCGGACGGCACCGCAATGGCCGGCCAGACGGTCCGGCTGTACTTCCGCAAGCGCGGTACCTCCGAGTGGCGCCTGCTCAGCACGCGCACCACTGCTGCCGACGGCACGTTCGGCGGCACCCACCCTGCGGCGAGCCACCTGGACTACACCGCCCGCTTCGACGCGACCGACCGGTACGGTGCATCGACCAGCCGCGAGGCCGGGGTCAACGTGGCGGTGGCCGTGTCGTCCGGGCTGTCTGCCGGCAGCGTCCGGCGCAACGGGACGGTGACCCTTCGGGGCATCGTGGCTCCCAACCATCCCGGCCAGACGGTCACCCGCCAGCAGCTGATCAACGGAGCCTGGAGCAACGTGGCCACCGCCACGGTCAGCTCCATCGGCGCGTACAGCTTCGTGGTCCAGAACAGCTACCCCGGCACCAAGTACTACCGGGTGGTCAGGGCCGCCGACGGCGACCACCTGGCGGGCGTGAGCAGCACCAGGGTGCTGACCGTGAAGTGATCGGAGGCACTGTCGGGGCGCCCGGCGTCGTTGGCCGGTAGACGAACTTGCTGCCGTGCAGATCGGCGCACGGGGGGCCGGGCTGCCGACAGGTCAGCCGGAAGCACCGCCGG
>JALYNC010000117.1 GCA_030773415.1 Actinomycetota bacterium | reverse complement strand
GCCCGGCTGAGGGCGGCCGCCGCAGGTCTGCTGGTCGCAACGATGCTCGCGGGTTGCGGGGTGGACGTTCCGGCGCCGGGCCTCGTCGAGACGCCCGCGAGGGACGCCCAGGGCAAGGCCGCCGGTGCCAGAGGTGGAGCTGCGGCGTCCGGCGGGGAAGGCCACGCCCCCCGCCCGACGGCCACCAGGCCAGCGCCCTTGCCGTCGCCGTTTCCCGCGCCCGGCCAGGTGTTCCTCGGCGTCACCACGCCGGAGGGGCCCTACGACCTGCGTCAGGTCGACGACTTCGGCTCGGCGGTCGGTCAGCAGCCCGATGTGCTGCTTTACGCGGCCGGCTGGGCCCACGACCGGTTCCGGGCGGACCTGCTCGAGGACGTCCGCGGCAAGGGCCTGCTGCCCATGGTCGGCTGGGAGCCCTGGGACTACCGCGCCCCGGGCGACGCCGCCTACAACCACGGAGATCAGCCCAAGTACGCGCTGCGGCGCATCCTCGCCGGCGAGTTCGACGCGTACATCGACGAGTGGGCCCGCGGAGCGGCAGCCTTCGGATCACCGATGGCCATCCGCTTCGCGCACGAGATGAACGGCGACTGGTACCCCTGGGCAGAGTCGGTGAACGGCAACTCGCCGGGTGAGTACGTCAAGGTCTGGCGGTACGTGCACGATCGATTCACCGCGGCCGGCGCGGACAACGTGCTGTGGGTGTGGAGCCCGAACCGCGAGTACGAGACCTCGCAGGCGCTCGCCGAGCTCTACCCGGGGGACGAGTACGTGGACTGGGTCGGCGTCGTCGGTTACTACGGCGCCGCAGGCACCCAGCTGTCGGCACCGTCCTTCGACGACGTGTTCGGGCAGACGCTGAGCGCCCTGCGGCGCGTCAGCTCCCGCCCGGTGGTCATCACCGAGACCGGGGGAACGCAGCGGTACGGCCGGAAGACCCAGTGGGTGCGCGAGTTCTTCGCCGGGCTCAAGCGGCATCCGGAGATCATCGGCTTCGTCTGGTTCGAGATCGACAAGGAGGCGGACTGGCGGGTGACCAGCTCGCCCGCTCCGCGACGGGCCTTTGCCGAGGCCATGCGCGATCCGCGGTACGGCGCTGCGCTCGATCCGCGGTACGGCGCTGCGCCGTCCAGCCGTCCGGCTCCTTAGGTCGGCTAGCCTGACCACACGATGCGCCTGGCCCTAGTGCTCCAGCAGCCGCTGGCGCCCGTGCCGGGCGGTACGGGCCGGTACAGCGTGGAGCTGGGCGCCGCGCTGGCCGCCACAGCTCCCGGCGGAGCCAACGTGACCGGCTGGACGGCGTGGCACCGCGATATCTCGGCTGCCCGGGTTCCCGGTGTCGCCGGACCGCACCGGCTGCCCTTGGGACGGCGGTCGCTCGCCGCGGCATGGGAACGGGGTCGTGGGCCGCGGCCCGTCGGGGCCGATATGGTGCACGCCCCGACGCTGCTGATGCCGCCGCGGGGCCGCCGCCCGCTGGCGGTCACCATCCACGACGCCGTGCCGTGGACGCATCCCGAGACGCTGACCCGGCGGGGGGTGGCCTTCCACCGCCGGATGGCGGCCCGTGCCGAGCGGGAGGCCGATCTGGTGGCGGTGCCGACCGCCGCCGTCGCCGATGAGTTGGCCGGGGTGCTCGATCTCGGGGAGCGCGTACGGGTGGTGCCGCTCGGGGTGACCGCCGCGCTGCAGGCACCGGCGGAACCTGCGGCGTCCCGGCGGGCCGCTGCCCTGCGCCTGCCGGCGGAGGGTTACCTGCTCACCCTCGCCACCCTGGAGCCGCGCAAGGGGCTGGACGTGGCGCTCGCCGCGCTGGCCCAGGCGTCCTGCCGGCTTCCCCTGCTGGTAGTGGGTTCGCCCGGCTGGGGCGGGGTCGACCCGGCCGCCCTGGCGCGACAGCTCGGCCTGCCTGGCGGCCGGGTGCGGGTGCTGGGTTGGGTGACCGATCCGGATTTGGCGGTGGTGCTCAGCCGCGCGACGGCGCTGCTGGCTCCGTCTCGCGCCGAGGGGTTCGGTCTGCCGGTTCTGGAGGCGATGGCCAGTGGCACGCCGGTCATCTCCTCGGACTGCGGCGCCCTGGCCGAGGTGGGCGCGCAGGCGACCGTCCGGGTGCCCGTGGGTGACGCGCCGGCCCTCGCGGCGGCGATAGACGCCGTGACAGCGGACCCCGAACGCCAGGCGGCGATGGCGGCGGCGGGGCGGATGCGGGCGGCGGACTTCTCCTGGACGAGCACCGCCAGCCTCATGTGGCGCGAGTTCGAGCGGGTGGGCGCGTCCGGCTAGGCTGGCCGGGCCCGCCCGCCGGCGGGGCGGGTGCTCCTGGCCCCACCGGATGTCCGGTGTTCGCCGAGCTGTCCGCGCCGGGCGAGCCGTCCACGCCCGGCGAGCTGTCCGCGCCGGGCAAGCCGTCCACGCCGGGCGAGCTGTCTGCGCCGGGCAAGCCGTCCACGCCGGGCGAGCTGTCCGCGCCGTTCCAGCTGTTCCGTGCAAGCCTGCCGACGCCCAGGGGGCCGAGCTGTCCGTGCCGACCGATCTGCGGGTGCTGGTCGACGCCACAGCCGTGCCGGCCGACCGTGGTGGAGTCGGTCGCTACGCCGACAACCTCATCGCCGCCCTGGACTCCGCCGGCGCCAACCTCGCGGTGGTGTGCCAGCAGGCGGACGCGGCGCTGTACGGCCGTCTCGCTCCGCGCAGCATCGTGATCGCCGCACCGGCCGCCACGGCCCGGCGGCCGGTCAGGCTGCTGTGGGAGCAGACCGGCCTGCCCCTGGTCGCCGATCTGGTGGGCGCACACGTGGTGCACTGCCCGCACTACACGATGCCGCTGTGGCGGGCCGGGCCGCCGGTGGTGGTGACGCTGCACGACGCGACCTTCTTCACGGACCCGGAGCTGCACACCCCGGTCAAGGGGCGCTTCTTCCGGCTCGCCACTCGGCATGCTGTCCGCCGCGCCGCCCGATGCATCGTGCCTTCGGTGGCCACCCGAAACCAGATCAGCCGGCTGCTTCCGGCGCGTGCGGACCGGCTGGACGTCGCCTATCACGGCGTGGACCTGACCGCGTTCACGCCGGCCGCCGCCGCCGACATCGAGCGGGTGCGCGCGTCGCTGGGGCTGGGTCGCCAGCCGTATGTGGGCTTCCTCGGCACGCTCGAGCCGCGCAAGAACGTGCCGGCGCTGATCCGGGGCTGGGTGGCGGCGGTGCGCGACCGTTCCGAGCCGCCGGTGCTGGTGCTGGCCGGCAGCCGGGGCTGGGACGCGGAGGTGGACCGGGCCGCCGCCGAGGTGCCTGCAGGCCTGCGGCTACTGCGGCCGGGATATCTGCCGCTGGATGATCTGCCCGCCTTCCTCAGTGGCGCGACCGTGCTCGCCTACCCCAGCCTCGGGGAGGGGTTCGGGCTGCCCGTCCTGGAGGCCATGGCGTGCGGCGCCGCGGTGCTCACCACCGACCGGCTCTCGCTGCCTGAGGTCGGCGGGGATGCGGTCGGGTACACCGGAACCTCCGCCGCCGAGATCGGCGTCGCTCTGGCCCAGTTGCTCGACGACGCGCCGCGCCGCGCCGCGCTGGCCGGCCGGGCGCGTGCGCGTGCCGAGCGGTTCAGCTGGGACCGGTCAGCGCAGCAGCACCTGCGCAGCTACGCCGCCGCGGCGGGCCGGGAGCCGGCATGACGGCTTCCGAGCGTGTCGGCGACCCGATCAGGGTGATCGCCGTCACCTACAGTCCCGGGCCGTCCCTGCCGCAGTTCCTGTCCTCACTGACGGCGGCGACCCGCTGGCCGGTGGAGGTCGTGCTGGCCGACAACGGCTCCACCGACGGCATGCCCGAACGCGCGGCACAGGACGACGCCAGGGTCCGGCTGCTGCGCACCGGAGGAAACCTTGGTTACGGCACGGCCGCCAACGCAGGCGCCCGGCATGCCGCCACCGACTGGCTGGTGGTGGCCAACCCCGACGTCGTCTGGGAGCCAGGTTCCCTCGACGCGCTGCTGGACGCCGCCGCCCGCTGGCCGCGGGCCGGGGCGCTCGGGCCGGCGATTCGCACCCCGGAGGGCGCGCTGTACCCGTCGGCCAGGGCGCTGCCCTCGCTCGGCCGCGGCATCGGGCACGCCGTGTTCGGCTGGGCGTGGCCGTCCAACCCATGGACCGCGGCCTACCGGGCGGAGCGCGGCGCACCGGTGGAAGGCCCGGCGGGGTGGCTTTCCGGGTCCTGCATGCTGCTGCGGCGGTCCGCCTTCGAGGCCGTCGGCGGCTTCGACCCGTCGTACTTCATGTACTGCGAGGACATGGACCTGTGCCGGCGCCTCGCGGAGGCCGGCTGGCTGAACGTGTACGTGCCGTCGGCCCGCATCACCCACGTCGGCGGGCATGCGACACGCCACCGGGCACGACGCATGCTGATCGAACATCACCGTTCGCTCTACCGCTACCTCGCGCGCCAGTACGCTGGTCCGCGCTGGGTGCCGGTCCGGACGGTGCTTGCCGCGGGACTTGCTGCGCGCTGCGCGCTCTCGCTGTGCTCGCGGCGGGTGGGCGAAGGGGCCCGGCCCACCCGATCCGCCGACATTCTGGAGGTCTGAGCGCCATGGACGCGATCCTGTTGGTCGGCGGCCAGGGCACCCGGCTGCGCCCGCTCACCGCCACCACCCCCAAGCCAATGCTGCCCACCGCCGGCGTGCCGTTTCTGACCCACCAGCTGGCCGCGGCCCGGGACGCCGGCGTCACCCGGGCCATCCTGTCCACTTCGTACAAGTCGTCGGTGTTCTCCGAGCACTTCGCGGACGGCGCCGAGCTCGGCATCGAGCTGCTGTACGCCACCGAGGACGAGCCGCTCGGTACCGGCGGTGGCATCCGCCACGTGGTGGACCTGCTACGCGGCGGGCCGGTCTTCATCTTCAACGGGGACGTGCTGTCGGGCGTGGACCTGCGATCGCTGCTCGAGACCCACCGTCGGACGGCAGCCGACGTAACCCTCTACCTGACGCAGGTCGAGGATCCGCGGGCGTTCGGGCTGGTGCCTACCGACGCGAACGGCCGGGTGACCGCATTTCTGGAGAAGCCGCAGCGCCCAGAGGAGATCGTCACCGACCAGATCAACGCCGGCTGCTACGTCTTCGAGCCACACGTGTTCGAGCGGATTCCGGCCGGGCGGCCGGTATCGGTGGAGCGGGAGACGTTTCCCGAGTTGCTCGCCAGCGGGGCCCGGCTCTCCGGCCATCTCGACACCACCTACTGGCTCGACATCGGCACGCCCCAGGCGTTTGTGCGCGGCTGTTGTGACCTGGTGCTCGGCACGGCGCCCTCGCCGGCCCGTCCCGGCCCCGCCGGCCCCGCTCTGGTGCTGGACGGAGCCAGCGTGGCTCCGGACGCCGTGCTCACCGGCGGCACCACGGTGGGCGCCGGCGCCGTCGTGCATTCCGGCGCCGTGCTCGACGGATCGGTGATCTTCGACGGTGCGGAGATCGGCGCAGGCGCCACGGTGACCGGATCGGTCGTGGGCCGCGACTCGTCCGTGGGTGCCGGATCGGTCCTGGACTGCGCGATCGTGGGCGACGGTGTGCGGATCGGCGCCCGCAATGAGCTGCGCTCCGGGGTACGGCTGTGGCCGGGCGCCGAGATCGGTGACGGCCTGCTGCGGTTCTCCAGCGACTGCTGACGGCCGCGAACCGAACCCGCGGCGGTCCGCGCTCAGCCGACGTTCGGCGGCGACTGGCCGGCGGGCGAGCCGGGCTCGGGCGCCAGGAAGTTTTCGTACTTGTCGATGTAGGCCTCGATGACGTCCTCCGACACCTCCCCGCAGGGCAGGCTGCGCTGCCACGAGGTGAGCACGAAGTGCCGGTCGTCGGCGAAGAAGCTGCGATCCCACGGCATGGCGATGAATCGCGCGTCGCTGCCCTCGGCGAACTTCTGCAACTTGGCCACCTGCGCGGCCGGCAACTGTGGGTCGTACCAGCCGACGACGAAGCCGTGCTCGAGGTTGTGCACCGCCCGCTCAATGACCGGCTTCGAGCCCTGGGCGTGGAAGCGCGGCTCGGCCGCCAGCGGCTCGCCGTGGTGGTCGCCGCTGCTGGGTGGCGCGTCGTCGTAGCTGACCGGGTTGGGGACGTGCTCAGACCCACGCAGCCGCTCGTTTCGGACCCCGGTGCAGTTCGCCGCCCGCTGCGCCTTCGTCGCGGCAGCCACGTAGCCGGGCGCGGAGGTGCGCTTGCGCTCGGCTGCGTCTTTGCGATCCAGGTACAGCGGGATGGCGATCAGGATCGCCGCCACCAGCAGCGCAGTGCCGAAGATGAGAGACGTCTTGCGCCGTTCCTGGGCCCGCTGTTGGCGCTGCATCGCTTCCAGCTGCGCGCGTCGGGAGGCGCCGGTCGGCTTCTTCGGAGGGGTCGAGGCCACGGGTCTCTCTCGTCGTGCGGGCGGCTGGCTGCGCGCGCTGATCGATCCAGGCAGAGTGTAGGCGCCTGGGGCTGCGGGGCGCCCGCGGCTGGGCCGGTGGCTGGGCCGGCGGGGGTGGCCCGCGCCACACTGGTGCGGTGGGAACGAGCAGCAGGCCGGACGCGGGCCGCACGCTGTGCTGGCGGCCGGAGCAGCCGCTGGACGTCCGGCTCACGCTGTCCGCGCTCCGCCGGGGGCGTGGTGACCCGACCCACCACGTCGACGCGGCTGGTGCGGTCTGGCGAACCACCCGGACCGAGGCCGGCGTGGCGTCGATGCGACTGGTGCAGGTTGCCGATGGCACCGTGCACGTCACCGCCTGGGGACCGGGCGCGCGCGCCGTGCTCGACGCGGCGCCCACCATGCTCGGCGCCGACGACGACCCGGGTTTCGCTCCGCAGCACCCGCTGCTGCGGGAGTCCGCTGCCCGACATCCGGGCCTGCGCGTGCCGCGCATCGGTGCCGTCTTCGAGGTGCTGGTGGCCGCGGTGCTGGAGCAGAAGGTGACGGGGGGCGAGGCTCGCCGCTCCTGGCGGGAGCTGGTGCGGCGGTTCGGGGAACCGGCACCGGGGCCGGTGCCGGCCGGCATGCGGGTGGCCCCAGCGGCTGCGGTGTGGCGGCGGATCCCCTCCTGGGAGTGGCACCGTGCCGGGGTGGGGCCGCAGCGGGCCCGCACCGTCGTCACCGCCGCAGCGGTCGGCTCCCGCTTGGAGGAGTCCCTCGAGCTTCCCGTTTCGCAGGCCCGCGATCGGCTGCTGGCGGTGCCGGGCGTGGGCGCGTGGACAGTGGCGGAGGTCATGCAGCGCTCGCACGGTGACGCCGACGCAGTCAGCGTCGGCGACTTCCACCTTCCCGCCCTCGTCGGGTGGGCGCTGACCGGCCGGCCGCTCGACGACGACGGCATGCTGCAGGCGCTGGCTCCGTACGCCGGCCACCGCTACCGGGCGGTGCGGCTGGTCGAGATCAGCGGCTTCCGCAAGCCACGTTTCGGGCCGCGTTACGCACCGGCGGACCTGCGGGCCATTTAACGGCCAGAACCCGGCCCGTCACGGGAACGGTGCACGCACAGTGACCGTCCCGCTGCTGACTGCTGACAAAAATCACCGGCATCGGCTTGACGCGAGGGCTCCGCACGCGTGTAATTCCATGTGTGTCATTCCCCAGCTGAACGCCTCCCGCGTCGGTTCGGACACACCAGAGCGGCCCGTCGGGCCGCGCGCTAGTGCGGGATTCCGTTGTGGCGAAGGAGGCAGCATGAGCGAGATGACGTACCTGCTGGGTCTGGACTCTCCGTTGGAGGAGCCGACCTGGCAGGAGCAGGCCCTGTGCGCCCAGACCGATCCGGAGGCGTTCTTTCCGGAGAAGGGCGGCTCCACGCGCGAGGCCAAGAAGGTGTGCGTCGGCTGTCCGGTCCAGGTCGAGTGCCTGGAGTACGCGCTCGCCCACGATGAGCGTTTCGGCATCTGGGGCGGGCTCTCCGAGCGGGAGCGCCGCCGTCTCAAGCGCCGGGTGAGCTGACCGGCGCTCAGGGATCGGGCGGGCGGTCCACCTCGTCAGGGTCAAGGCCCAGCAAGCGAGCTACCTGCTCCACCACCACGTCGTGCACCAGCGCCGCGAGCCGCTCCGGTTCGCCGCCACGAACCTCGAGCGGACGCCGGTACAGCACGATCCGGGCCGGTTCGGTTCTGCTCGCCGGCGACAGCCGGGCCAACGGAACCGGTCCCTCGTCAGCCAGCACCTCCTCCGCGCCGGTCGCGGCGGCTGAAGCGGCCGGCGGGACGTCCTCCACCGCGAACTCCACGTCCGCAAGTTGCTCGGACCACCGGTGCTCGAGGTGCTCGACCGCGTCGAGCACCAGGTCGTCGAACTCCTGCGAGCGGCTGCGGGCCAGCGGCACACCGGCGGGGGCCAGCGGTCCGCGCATGCCCCGGCCGTGCCGGTCACGTCGGCGGGGTCCGGTGCGTCTCACGCCGCAACACTATGCCTGGCCGCCTGACGTCCCGGGGTGCACCGAACGCCGGCCCAGATCACGATTGGGCACTGCACCGGCGGGTCGCGGAGCCCATAACTGGCTCGCGAACCACCCTGCCGCTACCTTCCCGATCGTGAGCCCAGTCCGGCGCTGCACGCGCACCGCGTGCAGCCGAAACGCCATCGCCACGCTCACGTACGTCTACGCCGACTCCACTGCGGTCCTCGGGCCGCTGGCGACGTACGCCGAGCCGCACTGCTACGACCTGTGCGAGGCACACGCGGGGCGGCTGACCGTTCCCCGCGGCTGGGACGTCGTCCGGCTCGTCACCGACGGGCACAGCCCACCCGACGACCTGGAGGCGCTGGCCGATGTGGTCCGGGAGCACCGCGGCCGCAGCCGCGGCCCGGGCAGCCCGGGGTCCGGTCCGGCCGATCCGCCGTCCGGGCCGGGCCTGCCGCCGGCCGACGGCGAGGGACGCCGCTCACATCTGCGGGTGCTTCGGTCGCCGCCTGCCTGAAGGCGTTGCCAGGGGTCACGAGCCGGCGATTCTTTTTTCACGGGGGCGGGCGCTCAAGTCCGGCGGCCGTACCGCCGAAAGGGGTATCGCCGTGCAGTCGCGCCTCCTGAGGAGCTCATCCCATGCCCCGACCCGCCGCATCGTCGAACTCCCAGCCCACCTCGCTCGTCCACGGGGGGCAGAACCCCGGCGTGGCCTGCCCGCAGTGCGGCGGCTCTCGCATCACCGAGATCGGCATGACTCTCACCGACGGCTCGCAGGTCCGCTTCTCCTCCTGCCACCGTTGTGAGACGCGCTACTGGCGGGAGGCCGGTTCTGAGCTGGCGCTGGACATGGTGATGGACAAGGCACGCAAGATCAAGAAGTAGCCGCCGGTCGCCGCGGCACCACGCATTCCGCCTCACCTATACGGTTCGTTCGGGCTGGCCAACACCAGCGGACGACGCCGACCGCGCGGAGCCGACCACATGCGTGACCTGTCCGAAATCATCAAAGCCTACGACGTCCGGGGCCTGTACCCCGAGCAGCTGGACGACCAGCTCGCCTTCCGGATCGGTGCCGCGTTCGTCCACGAGCTGCAGCCGCCGGCCGTGGTGACGGCGCACGATATGCGCACCTCGTCCGTCCCGCTGGCGGCCGCGTTCGCCGACGGGGTGACCTCGCAGGGCGCCGATGTGATCGAGGCCGGGCTGGGCTCGACCGACATGCTGTACTTCGCGGCTGGCCGGCTCGACGTGGCGGGCGCGATGTTCACCGCGAGCCACAACCCCGCGCAGTACAACGGCATCAAGCTGTGCCGGGCCGGCGCGGCGCCCGTCGGCCAGGACTCGGGCTTGCGGGAGATCCGCCAGCTCGTAGAGAGCGACGCCGAGCTCCCGGGTGTCCGTGCGCGGGGAACGGTGAGCCGGCGGGACGTCGCCGGCGAGTACGCCACCTACCTGCGGAAGCTGGTGGACCTGTCCGGAAGCCGGCCGCTGAAGGTCGTCGTCGACGCGGGCAACGGCATGGGCGGGTTCACAGTGCCGCTCGTGCTGGACGGTCTCCCGCTGGACATCGTTCCGCTGTACTTCGAGCTGGACGGCACGTTCCCGAACCACGAGGCCAACCCCATCGAGCCGGAGAACCTGCGGGACCTGCAACGTGCGGTGCTGGAGCACTCCGCCGATATCGGCCTGGCCTTCGACGGCGACGCCGACCGCTGCTTCCTGGTCGACGAGCGGGGGGAGATCGTCTCGCCCAGCACCCTCACCGCCCTGATCGCCGCGCGGGAGCTCGACAAGGAGCCGGGGGCGACGATCCTGTACAACCTGATCACCTCCCGGGCCGTGCCGGAGATCGTCATCGAGCTGGGCGGCGTCCCCGAGCGCACGCGGGTGGGGCACTCGTTCATCAAGGAACGCATGGCGCAGACCGGCGCGGTCTTCGGTGGCGAGCACTCCGGCCACTTCTATTTTCGGAACTTCTGGCGGGCGGACTCCGGCATGCTCGCCGCCCTGCACACCCTCGCGGCACTGGGGGAGCAGGACGGTCCGCTGTCCGCGCTGCTGAGCCGCTACACCCGCTACTGCGCCTCCGGCGAGATCAACTCCACGGTGACCGACGCGGCGGCGCGGATGGCCCAGATCGAGGCCCGGTTCGCCGGCCGGGACGGGGCAAGCGTCGACCGGCTGGACGGGCTGACCGTCTCCGGACCTGACTGGTGGATCAACGTCCGTCCCTCGAACACCGAGCCGCTGCTACGGCTGAACGTGGAGGCCGCCGACGACCGGCGCATGGCTGCGCTGCGCGACGAGGCGCTGGCCGTGGTGCGCGGCGGCTAGGGTCGAACGGGGCCTGCGCCCGACCTGCCCGACCGCTCGATCACCCGATCGCTCGACCACCCCGATCGCTCGAACCACGAGGGGCACCATGAAGCTCGACTCGTCCTTGCTGGACATCCTGGCGTGCCCGGGTTGCCATGCCTCGCTGCGCGCCGATGAGGCCGCCTCGGAGCTGGTCTGCACCGGCTGTGGTCTCGCCTTTCCCGTGCGCAACGACATTCCGGTGATGCTGCTCGATGAGGCTCGGCAGTCCGCTGCCGGCGGGGAGACGGCTCCGCCGGCGTGATCTTCGACGAAGCGCAGCTCGACGACACCGCCGCGCTCGAGCACGGCGATCCCTCGCAGATGTTGCGGGCCGTCGCCAGCTCCGGCGCGCAGGTACGCGAGTCGGCGGCGCTGGCCGCCGAGGCCGGAGTCGGGCGGCTGGGGGACCTCGGGCGTCCGCGTGCCGTCGTCGTCGCCGGAATGGGGGCGTCGGCGATAGCGGGCGACGTGCTCAGCGCGCTGGCCGCGGCGGCCGGGCCGGTGCCCGTTATCGCGCACCGCCGGCCGGGCCTGCCGAGCTGGGTGGGAGCTGCGGACGTCGTCCTCGCCGTGTCGGCGTCCGGTGCCACCGAGGAGACGCTGTCGGCGGCGGAGGAAGCCGTCCGGCGAGGGGCTCAGCTGATCGCCGTGGCGCGCGAGAACTCCCCGCTGGCGGTGCTGGCGCTGCAGTCTCGTGGCGTGGCCCTGCCGGTGGCGGGGGACCGGCCCTCGCGCACCTCGCTGTGGTCGCTGATTGTTCCGGCCGCGCTCGCCGGGCAGGCGCTGGGGCTGCTGACGCTGCCCGCCTCCGCGGTGGAGGAGACGGCGACGGCGCTCGAGGCCGTCAGTGAACGTTGCCGGCCGGCCAGCGAGGCCCTGCTCAACCCGGGCAAGACCCTCGCGGCGGAGCTGGCGAGCGGGCTGCCGATGGTGTGGGGAACATCCCCGCTCATGGCGGTGGCGGCCGCGCGGTGTGTCAGCGCGCTGTCCGTGAACGCGGCCTATCCGGCGATGCACGCGGAGCTGCCTGAGGCGGGTCACAGCTCGATCGGAACGTTCGACGGTCCGTTCGGCGCCCTGGCCGGTGGCGCCGATCCGGACGACTTCTTCCGCGACCGGGCCGACGAAGGCGAGCAGCTGCGGCTGCACCTGCTGCTGCTCCGCGACGCATTCGAGCACGAACGGGTCACCGCGCGGGCGTCGCTGTGCGAGCAGATGGCGGTCGAGCGGGGGATGACGGTGACTGGGCTCACCGCGAGCGGGAGGTCCGCGCTCGAGCAGCTCGCCTCGGTGATTGGCGTACTGGACTACGCGAGCGTCTACCTCGGGCTGGGGCTCGGCGTCGACCCGGGCGCCGCCCAGCCCCTCGCGGAGCTCAAGGGCCGGTTCCGCCGCTGAGCGCGCCCGACCGGGCGGCCCGTACGGGGCGTTCGGCGCCTTGCGCGGGGCCCGCGTCGCCACCGCGCCGGCCGGTCGCCAGCAGGCGTAGCGCCTTCTGCTGGTCGAAGTCCAGCGCCGCCAGCGACGGGTGCGGATTGCGGCCGCAGCGCGCGGCGAGATCACGCACGTCGGCGAGCACCCGCGGATCGGTCACCAGCCGCAACGCGAAGGCCAGGGTGCCGGGGCTGATGTCGTAGCGGCGCTCCAGCGCGATGGCGGCGTTCGCCGCGGACAGGTCCGATCCGCTGTAACGCCGGTGCGAGCCGCCGGCACTGCGGTCGGCGGTGAGCAGGCCCAGGCTCTCCCGGTAGCGCAGCATCCGCGGCGAGGTGTGCAGCCGTCGGGCGGCTTCCGAGATGGAGTACGACGTCATCGGCTGGAATCTAACAGCCTCGTGTCAGATTCGAATCGCCTGCGACGGAGAATCGCCCAGAGCGGGCTATCGTGACCACTACACGAGAACCGACCGCCACCCGTCTGGAGTACGCCGCATGGCTGACCTGCCGAAGCACGACATCGCCGATCCGAACCTCGCCGACCAGGGCAAGCTGCGCATTGAGTGGGCGGAGCGCTCCATGCCGGTGCTGGCTCAGATCCGCGAGCGCTTCGAGGTGGAGCGTCCCTTCGAAGGCGTCCGGATCGCGGCGTGCATGCACGTGACCACCGAGACGGCGAACCTCATGCGCGCGCTCCAGGCGGGCGGCGCCGAGCTGCACCTGGCTGCGTCCAACCCGCTGTCCACCCAGGACGACACCGCCGCCGCGCTGGTGCACCACTACGGCGTCGCGACCTATGCCCGGAACAACATCGACCGGGAGGGCTACTACGCGCACATCAACGCCGCGCTCGACTGCCAGCCCGAGTACGTCTTCGATGACGGCTGCGACCTGGTGAACACGCTGCACACCACGCGCACCGAGCTGCTGCCGGGCGTCAAGGCCGGCTGCGAGGAGACGACGACCGGCGTCATCCGGCTGCGCCAGATGGCCAAGGACAACGCGCTGACGTTCCCGATGATCGCGGTGAACGACACCGACACCAAGCACATGTTCGACAACAAGTACGGCACCGGCCAGTCGACGCTCGATGCCGTGTTCCGGGCGACGAATACGCTGCTGTCGGGCAAGACGGTGGTCGTCGCGGGCTACGGCTACTGCGGCAAGGGCGTCGCCATGCGTTCCAAGGGGATGGGCGCGAACGTCATCGTCACCGAGATCGACCCGACCAAGGGCCTGGACGCGGTGATGGAGGGCTACCGCGTGATGCCGATGGAGCAGGCGGCGCCGCTCGGTGACGTGTTCATCACGGTCACCGGTAACCGGGACGTGCTGCGCAAGGAGCACTTCGAGGCGATGAAGGATGGTGCGATCTTCGCCAACTCCGGTCACTTCGACATCGAGATCGACATCAAGGCGCTGGAGTCCCTCGCCGTCGAGCGGCGCGACAAGATCCGACACCAGACCGACGAGTACGTGATGGCCGACGGCCGCCGCCTGCTGCTGCTGGCCGAGGGCCGGCTGGTGAACCTGGGCGCCGCCGAGGGCCACCCCGCGGCGGTCATGGACATGTCGTTCGCCGACCAGGCGCTGACCGCCGAGTGGCTCACCAAGGAGGGTGCGAACCTTCCCGCCGGTGTCCACGACGTTCCGGAAGCGATCGACAAGGAGGTCGCCCGGGTCAAGCTGGAGGCGATGGGCTACGCCATCGACACGCTCACCCCGGAGCAGGAGGAGTACCTGAACTCCTGGGAGCACGGCTCCTGAGCCGTTCTTTCGCGCTCGCGGCCCGGTCCCCACGGGGGTCCGGGCCGCTGTGCTGTGCGGTGGAGGTGGCCGCGGGCGCGCCGGCAGTGCCGCGATCAGTGCCGCCCTCTGTACCGCCGGCAGGGCGGCCATCCGTGCCGCCGGGGAGGTGCCGATGCCGCGTGGCACCTATCTGCTGACCGATCCGCATTCCGGGGCGGAGCTGGGGCGCGAAACGTTCTCCTGCGGCGCCGGTCCCAGCGGCTGGCGGTACGTCGGCCAGCTCTGGCCCGCCGGCACCCGGCCGCACGCCGGCACGCCCTACGGCACCGTCGACCTGGTCACGGACGCCTCGTGGCGCCTGCTGCGCCTGGAGATCCGCCGGGGCGGCTGGACGGTGCGCGCCGGTTCACTTGGCCGGGAGGTCGGCTGGGTGCGCCATCCGGGCGGCGAGGAGTCGCGCGAGGTCGGTGCCGGTTTCACCGGCCCGTCGCCGGCGTTCCTGGTCGCCGTCGCCCGATTGCTGGACCTGCCGGTCGGCGGACGTACTCGCCTGCGGCTGATGACGCTGTCCGACGTGCTCGGCGTGCTGCCCGTACATCAGGGGTGGACCTGCACGACGGTCGATGCCCACGAGACTGACCTGGGCCCGCTGCATGTGGAGACCTACCAGGTGGTCGACCTTGATGCCGGTACCACCGGCACGCTGCACCTGGGCGGGGACGTGGTGCTGGCCGCGGACGGAGTCGAGCTGGAGCAGTTGGACGGCCCGCCCACCCTGCGCCGGGCCGCGCCGAGCGAGGCTCAGGACGGTGGCGCGAACGCGTTCCCCGCGGGCGGCTCGGGGGCGTGAGCCGGCGTCGGCTCGTGGGCAACCGGCTGGACCGGCTGGACCGGCTGGACCGGCTGGACCGGAGAGGGCAGCGGGGCGGCGGGATCAGGGCCTGTCCACAACTGCCCGGCGTCCGCCGATCCATGCTCGTGAGCCGCGCTCCGCGCCGTGATGGAGGCCATCCGGATTCCCTCCCGGCGGCGGCGTTCGGCGAGGACGGCGGCCAGGTACGCCGGCCCCGGTGTGCCGGGGGGAGGCGGTGGAGCCGTGACCGCGGCGAGCTCGCTGCACAGCGCATCTCCCAGCTGCTGGCGGGCCCTGGGGTGCAGCTCGCCGGCCCGGCTCAGGAACTGGCGGATCTGCAGCGCCAGCTGATCACTCATGCCGGACAGGTCGGTGCCCGACGCCCAGCCGGCCAGCGGCGGCGGCATCGGCGGAACAGGCGCGAACGTCGCCGCGACCCGTTCCTGCACCACGATCGTGCCGGCCAGCACGTCGCCCAGCCGCTTGCTCCGCTCGGAAACCATCGAACTGAGCAGTGCACCAAGGCCCAACGTGGTGAAGAAGTCGACGAAGACCCCCGCCAGCCCGCGCAGCAGGGCCTGCCGAAACCGGATCGCCCCACCGTCGTCGCGCACGACCCGCAGGCCCAAGGCGGCTTTGCCCAGCGTCCGGCCGCGGGTGAAGGTCTCCGATGCCACCGGATATCCCAGGAACACCAGGATGCTGACGGTGAGCACAATCGCGGCCGCGGCGGCGTCGTCCAGGTTTTCGGCGACCCCGCTGACGATCGCGGAGACGGCTAACAGGGCGACCGCCTGCAGGAAGAAGTCGATCACCTGGGCGAGGGCGCGCGAGCCGGTCCGAGCCAGGCGCAGCTCGAGCGGAACCGCCTCGCCTGTCACCAGTTCTGCTGCGCCGGACATGCCCGCTCCTTGTCGACGTACGGTGGTCCAGTGTGCGTGATCCCCGCCGCTCGCCGCAGGGAACAGCGTGACGTGCGCGAAGTGACGTGCGCGACTGTGACGGAGATGTAGACCAGGATCGACGGACGACCCGGTGCCCGCCGGGTGCCCCGAGGGGAGTGCGGACGGTGGACGTCGACGCCTACGTGGCGGCCTCCCGCCAGCGCTGGGACCGGTTGGACCAGCTGATCCGGCGCGCCGGCCGGCCCCGCGGAATGACCGGCCAGGAGATCGACGAGCTGGTCGACTCCTATCAGCGGGCGGCGACGTCGCTGTCGGTGCTGCGGTCCAGCGGCCCGGACCCGGCGCTCCTCGCGCGCCTGTCCTCCCTCGTGGCCCGGGCCAGGTCGGTGATCACGGGCGTGCAGGTGCCGGCATGGCAGGTCGTTGCGTACTTCTTCGCCGTGATCTTTCCGGCGGCGGCTTACCGGGCCCGCTGGTGGTGGGCCGGGGCGACCCTGGGGTCGCTGCTGGTCGCCTACGGCACGGGCGCGTGGGTGGCCTCCACGCCTGAGGTGCAGGCGGCGATCGGCACGCCGGCGGAGATTCGACAGATGGTGGAGCACGACTTCGCCGACTACTACAGCAGCGATCCGGCCGCGTCCTTCGCCGCCCGGGTCTGGACCAACAACGCCTGGGTGGCCGCCGGATCGCTCGCGCTGGGGATTCTGCTCGGTCTGCCGACCCTGTACATCCTGGCGACGAACTCGCTGAACGTGGGCGTCGCCGGAGGGCTGATGGTGGCCTACGGCAAGGGGTCGGTTTTCTTCGGGCTGATCCTTCCGCACGGGATGCTCGAGCTGACCGCTGTCTTCCTCGCTGCCGCCGCCGGACTGCGGCTCGGCTGGACTGTGATCGACCCTGGCCACCGCCGCCGTGTCGACGCCCTCGCCGAGGAGGGTCGGTCGGCGGTCACGATCGCGGTCGGCTTGGTGCTGGTGCTTTTCATCTCCGGGCTGGTCGAGGCCTTCGTCACCCCGTCCGGCCTGCCGACCGCGGCGCGGATCGCGATCGGCTTCGTCGCCGAGGCGGCCTTTCTGGCCTACGTGCTGGTGCTCGGCCGGCGTGCGGCCCGGGCCGGCATCACCGGTGACCTGGAACGGGGGCTACGGCCGGACACCGCGCCTGTCGCCGGCTGAAGCCCGCCGGCCGGTCGATGCGGCGGCGCCGCCCCGCCACCCACGCCGCCCCG
>JALYNC010000116.1 GCA_030773415.1 Actinomycetota bacterium | reverse complement strand
TGGCGCCTGCACGCCAAGGGCTACGCGATCCGCTACATCCCCGACGCGGTGGTGCGGCATGTGCACTCGGCGACGTCCAAGGAGTGGTCGCCGACATTCGTGTTCCACGTCGACCGCAACCGGCTTCTCATGCTCACCAAGAACGCGACGGCCGACCTGGCGGTCCGTGAGGTGCTGCACTACCCACTCACCACGGCGTCGATGACCGTCCGAGCCGTGCGGACGGTCCTGGCCGAGCGGCGCCGCCCGGCCGTCCGCCCGCTGCTGTTGCGCTGGCGCGTGATCGCTTCCTATCTGCGGCTCCTGCCGGACATGCTCGCCAAACGGCACCTGGTCGGCCGGTCGGCGACGGTCAGCCGCCGGGAGTTGCAGCAGTGGCTGGTGGAGCGGCGATGAGAGCCGCCATCTACAACCGCTTCTGGCACTCCCAAGGTGGCGGGGAACGCCACTCCGGGATGCTCGCCCAGGTTCTAGCTGAGAACGGATGGGACGTCGATCTGGTCGGCCACACCGATGTGGATCTCGACGAGCTGGCCGAGCATGTCGGCATCGACCTGTCCCGGACGCATCTGCGCATCGAGCCCGACATCGGCGACCGCGCGGTGGAGGAGATCAGCGCGGACTACGAACTGTTCGTCAACGCGTCCTACATGAGCCGGATCCGGTCCCGCGCCGCGCGCAGCGTGTACCTGTGCTACTTCCCCACCCCCTTCGATCACGACCTGGCCGGCTGGCAGCGCGGCGTGCTTCGCCGCGTCGGCGGCCGGATGAGCCGGATCGAGCGAATCTTCGAGTTCGGTACGGGCTGGTTCCCCCCGGAGGGCGGCCGGCGGCGCTCGTGGGCGTGGACGAGCGGCGACGCGATCCTGGTGCTGCCACCGGGCGTGCCGCACGTCCTCTCCCTGGAGCTTGGCCGTCCCGGCGCGCCCGCCCCTGTGGAGCTCGACTTCGTGGATCAGCACGGATCCCGGCGCGCCGGCGTCATCGTCGAGCCGCGGTTCTCCCGTCACCTGGTCGACCTGGGCGACGGCGCGGACGGGCTGGAGATCCACCTGCAGTCCGACACATTCACTCCCAGCGCGGCGGATCCGCGATCGCTGGGCGTCGCGGTGAGTCGAATCTCCGTGGGCGGCCATCGCCTGTCGGCCCAGGAGCGGGTGGGCTACCGCCTGCCGTGGCTGCTGCGCAACCCCGGCGACCTGAGGTTCCTCGCCGATTACCGGCTGGTGCTGGCCAACTCCGAGTACACCCGGGGCTGGATCGATCGCTACTGGCACGTTCCGAGCGAGGTGCTGTTTCCGCCGGTGAAGACCACCGTTCTCCAGCCGGCCGCCGAGCGCACCAAGACCATCCTCAGCATCGGACGGTTCTTTGCGCCGGGACACGGCCACTCCAAGCGGCAGCTCGAGCTGGTGCAGTTCTTCGGCGAGCTCGTGCGCAGCGGACGGCTGCGCGGGTGGAAGCTGCACGTGATCGGTGGGCTGGAATCGTCCCAGCAGGCCTACTTCCGGAGCGTGCAGGCCGCTGCCGCGGGATTGCCGGTGACGCTGTCGCCGAACGCCCCGCGGTCTGTGGTCAATTCCGAGCTCGCCACCGCCAGCATCTTCTGGACGGCGACCGGCTACGGCCAGGACGAGCAGCGCACCCCGTGGACGATGGAGCACTTCGGCATCACGACGGCGGAGGCGATGGCCGGCGGATGCGTTCCGGTGGTGATCGACAAGGCCGGCCAGCGGGAGATCGTCCGGGACGGCGTGGATGGGTTCCGCTGGGCGACCGTCCGGGAGCTACACGCCAAGACGCTGCTGATCACCGAGGACGAGGCGCTGCGCCGGCGGCTGTCCGCCGCCGCCATCGCCCGCGCTCAGTCCTACTCCGAGCAGGCCTTCGCTGCACGCTGGACCGACATCGCCGACCGCTACGGGCTGCACCCGAGCTCGCCGGCCCGGCCGCCGACGTGAGGGTCGGCTTCGACGCCACCCCGCTGCTGGGCGCCAGGACCGGCATCGGCCAGTACACTGCCGGACTGATCACGGCCCTCGCGCGCCTGTCGGACGGTCCGTACCTGCGCCTGGTCCCCTTCACGTGGCGCGGTGCCGCCGAACTGCCCGCCGTCGCTCCGACCGGCCCGCGCCTTGAGGTTCGCACCCGGCGGGTACCGGCCCGGCTGCTGCTCGAGTCCTGGTCCAGAACCTCGTTCCCCACGGTCGAACTCCTCGCCGGCAACCTTGAGATCTTTCACGGCACGAACTTCGTGCTGCCTCCCATGCGGCGGGCCCGCGGGGTGGTGACGGTGCACGACCTGGCGTACCTGCACCACCCGCAGTGGGTCACCGAGGGGAGTTTGCGATACCGCGAACTGGTTCCCCGGGCACTGCAACGGGCGAGCGTCGTGTGCACCGTCAGCGCAACCGTCCGCCGCGAGCTGCTTGAGGCCTATCCCCAGGTACCGGCCGAGCGGGTGCTGGTGACGCCCAACGGTGTGCCTGCCGCGGCGTTCCGCGCGACCGCGCCGCCGCTGGAACAACGCCGACGCCAGGGCATACCGGACCGGTACGTGCTGTTCGTCGGCACGCTCGAGCCACGCAAGGGCCTCGACACGCTGCTGGACGCCTATCGGCTGCTGCACGCCCGTCGGCAGCCGGCGCCGCCGCTGCTCGTGGTGGGCGGGGCCGGCTGGGGCGCCCGCCCCGAACTGCACGGCCTTGGCCCCGACGTCGTCCGCTTCACCGGCTACCTGCCGGATGAGCAAGTGCTGCGGTTGATGGCCGGCGCCGAGCTGCTCGCGTTCCCCTCGCGCTACGAGGGGTTCGGCATCCCGCCGCTGGAAGCCTTCGCCACCGGCACGCCCGTGCTGGCCAGCGACCTGCCCGTCCTGCGCGAGGTGCTCGGCGCCGCCGCGTCCTACGCACCGATCGGCGACGCCGAGGCATGGGCCGACGCCCTGACCGCGACCCTCGCGGCGGGACGCGGAACTACAGAGCAAGTCACCGCCAGGCGCCACCGAGCCCGGCTGCACTCGTGGGACGCCTGCGCGACCGCCGCGATGACCGCATACCGGCGCGCGTTGGCCTGATCACAGGCGGGCTGCGCAGGAGAAGCGCGGCCGCCCTTACCGTCCGGCTGTAACCCTTGCCGCGGCCCGCACTGGCCGGCGGTGGCTACTGCGCGTTCATGGTCAACCTGTCCGACCACGGCGACCACGCCGGACTGCTGTAGGACCGGCCCCAGTACGCGCCGCCCTCGCCTGCTGCGAACACCTGCAGCTTGCTCGAGGCCCAGCCGGTCGCGGCCGGCGGCGAGGCGAGCTCCCCGCCGAGGTTCGACCAGTCCGTCCAGATGCCGGTGCTCATCTTCTGCACCGTGTAGTGGAGCGCCTTGTCGGCTCCGCGCACGAATGCGACCAGCTGACCAGTGTTGGGCACCACCGCCAGAGAGGGCGGTCCAGTCGGCGCACCCCCCAGATGCACCCACGGGCCCCAGACGCCCCCGGAGAGCGTGCGCTCGTACAGCCGGTTGCTGGTGCCGGTGACGGCGACGGTCACCGCGTCGCCGCCGCGGCTGGCGGCGGCCGGAGCCCCGACGATCGCCCCACCGAGGGACCGCCACAGTGAGCGGCCGTGCTGGTTCACCCTCGCCACCCACAGCGCGCCGTCGGTGCCGCGGACGAACACCAGATTGCTGCCGTCCGCCAGAGCCGCGGCGGCTGGTGAGGCGGACACGGTCGTGTCCAGATTGCGGAACGCCGTCCGTCCGTGCCCGATGTCGTAAAGCGTGTCGTTCACGCCGCGCACGAAGATCTACAGACCCGCCGCGCCGAGGGTCACCGCCGGCGGACCGCTGATCACGCCGCCGCGGTTGCGGGGCGTGGTCCAGGTCACGCCGTTGCTCAGAATCTGATGTTCCAGGTTGCCGTTGCCGGCGGTGGAGAACACGTCCATCCGGTACGGACCGTTCGCCACCACTGCCGGGGCGTGGGGATACAGCACCACCGGAGCGACGAAGGGAGCGGATCCGTTCCCCCCGAGGAAGGACTGCAGGGCCAGCTTGTACCGGCCGGCCGGCACATGCTGCCCGGCGTCGTCGCGCTGGTCCCACACGGCCGCGATGCTGTTTGAGGCGCTGCCCCTGATCGTCCGAATGACGGTGTTCTTGGCGGTGTTCGTGACGGTCAGACGCCAGGTCTGCGGTTCGCGGACCGCCGCGTTGACGGTGAAGTCGCCCGCACCGATGACCGCGGACTCACCGCCGCTGAGGCTGGGCTCCACCAGCGCCGGCACGGACTCCACCTGCGCGGCGGCGGCGTTGCGCACGGACGGGAGCGCGTCATAGGCCACCGTGCCGGGGCAGGTCGTTTTACCCGCATCGCGGTGTCCGGAGATCACGTTGAACCGTACGTCCTGACCGGCGGGGTACTTGCTGGTGCCGCCACCGGCGGAGGTCAGCAGGTCGGTGCCCTGGACGTCCCGGCCGTACATGCCGAGCTTCCAGGCAAGAACGCGGGTCAGCGAGGCCTTCTGCGCCGAGCCCGGCGAGGTGCTGACGTAATTGCCGAGCAGCGAGACGCCGAAGGAGTCGACGTTGAACCCACCGGTGTGGGCGCCCAGGACCGGCTTGTCGGCACCGCCGAACCGGCCTTCGTAGATCTGGCCGTACCGGTCGACGAGGAAATTGTAGCCGATGTCGCTCCAGCCGTTGCTGAGCACGTGGTACGCGTAGATGCCGCGGACCATGCTGGGCGCCTGCTCGGCCGAGTAGCTGTTCGAGCTGTCGGTGTGGTGCACGAACCCGACCTTGACGGTGGCGTTGTACGACGGTGTGCCACTCCGGATGGACTCGTCGGCGCCCCACGCCGCCCGGGAGACGATGGGCGGCTGCGAGACTGATGCGGACGCGCTCGCCACGGGTGCCGCGCCGAGCGCGCTGTCGGCAGGTGAGGTGCCGGGATCGATCAAGTCGAAGCACGTCTCCCGCCCGGGCCGGACGGGCGCCCTCCGACGCACGTCCTCGCCGGGGCGCGGTTCCGGCAACGCCACGCCCGGGTGCCGGATCTCCGGACCCTCGGGTGGCGGCTCGAGTGCTAGCCCTTCACCTGACGCAGGTCCTCACCGAGTCGTTGCCGCTCGGGCTCCGGGAGGCCGCTCAGCACCGGGAGCAGGGTTGAGTTGACGTGGCGCAGGTACGCGATCGCCTCGCGCATGGTCACACGTATCTCGTCGCCCGGCGCTTCGGCGTTCAGCGCGTCGTACGGCTCCAGCCGTGCGCGGAGCGCGAGCAGTCGTTGTTCGAGGTCGGCACCCGCGCCGGCTTGCCGCGCGGCGGGAAGAAGCACCCGCTGCTCGGCAGCGAGCTCCTCGAGCACCTCTCGCACGACGCCTCCCCAACGCGCGCGCAGGAACTGCTGGTCGTTTGCCTCGATCGCCACGAGCAGTTCCCCGAACGCGGCTTCGATCTTCCGGTGCTCGCTGGTCGTGGCCTGCACCACGTCGCCCGCCGCCGGCGAACCCTCACCGACGCTCGACACAACACCCTTGTCAGGGGCGCCGCCGTACTCAGGGATCGCTGCCGCCGTGTCCGCGGCGTCGCCGGTGCCGGGTCTGTCTTGATCAGCCATGCCCGCGTTCTTCCCCGGCACGGGGGGTGGTCAAGCACCGACCTGGCATCGCGAGCGCCAGCAGGAGATTGCACCGCTCCGCCAACTCCGTCTGGCACTCCGGCCGCGCCAGCGGCCCCGGCCCCTCAAGGAACGGACAGCAGTCGTCAAGAGGCATCAAACCGGGCACACCTGACAGCGACGGCCGAACGAGCAGTGGAAGGAGGCACGAATGGGCAAGGGCGGCGACAACCGTGAACAGCGGGCGAAGATCCGCGAGGCGAAGCGCGAAGGAATGAGCGCCGGTGAGGCCGGGGTCTCAACCGGGGCTGACAAGCAGACCGGCGCGGGCACCGGGCACGAGGCCGAGATGCACGAGGAAAAGGGCAAGACCTAGCCGAAGCACCGCGGTCGACGACCAAGTCCGCGGAAGGCGGCGGCTCGACGCAGCACGCGCAACAGAGCCGGACCGCTCCTGTGGGCGCGCCCTCCCCCACGACTGGCACGGCGCCCACAGGAGCGGGCGACCGACCGTCCGCGGGGAGGCGTGGCTGGAGTTTCGTCCAGCTCATGTATGAACACGGGACCGTGCGAACCGGACAACGCCGGCAGCTGCCGCGCTTGGCCAAAGACGAGCTGCTCGGCGGCCGCAAGCGGCCTGTTTCCGCGCAGAAACGCCGGAAGGCCGCCCGGGGGCGGCCTTTCGGCGGTAAATGTTTGTCCCGCCCTGGTGGTGGCCGGCCCGCGGGATGCGGGGGCCACCTGGGGGGGGTGGGGGGGTTCCCGACCGTGTCTCGGGAACCACACAGTGGACGCGTAGCTTCTTTGTGGTCAAGCCCTCGGCCTATTAGTACCGGTGCGCAGGTCCCGGGGAGCCGGACCGGCGACGGCGTCCACGCGAGCCTGCACGCCGTCGGAGTCGCCCACCCACAGCGGCGCGGTTCCGTCGCGGATGACGCGGCCACGCACCTCCGGGGCTCCGGGGTTCACACCCGCGTCGTTCTGCCCGCCGAGCTTGTGCCAGTCGCTCCATCCCCGCGCCGAGCGCACCCGGACGGACACCTCGACCTGGGCGGGCTCCGCCTGGTCAGCCCAGGTGACGGCCACCGTGGAGAACGGCTTGGTGCGCAGCTGCCCGCTCAGCGCCAGGACGCGGCGGCCCGACGTGCCGGCTGCTGCCGCCCTCTGGCTGCTGGACAGGACGCCCCCCGCGCGCGGCGGTCGGGTCCACGCCGGTCAGTCCCACCGTCGCCAGGCTCGGCTCAACCGGCTCAGGAGCGGCGCCCGCAGGCGTCACCGTGGGCACCAGCACCAGCAACGGAGTCAACGTCGCCGACAGGACGGAGACGGACAGGGACCGGAGGCCGAGAGTGCGAAACCGCACGTGCTTGCTCCCAGAAGGCAGACGACAGGACTGCGACGTTCAAGGGGGAACGTCGCTCCGTCCCTTCGGCAGAGTCCATCAGGTTTTTGAGGACGTCACGGCCGTCAGGCAGTTGCCACGCCGGAGCCCCGCAGCTCATTTCCGGCGGATGCGAACGCCTCGGCGAGCGCGTCCCGCCAGTGCACCGGTTCGGGTAGTCCCGCCGAGATCCAGCGGTCGGCGGACAGCACGCTGTACGCCGGGCGCGGGGCGGGCAGCCCCAGCGCCGCGGTCGTCGTCGGACGAACCCGCTCCGGGTCCGCACCGAGCTCGGCGAACACGGCGCGGGCGAACTCCAGCCAGGTGGTCTCCCCGCCGCCGGTGTAGTGGTAGAGCCCGGCCGCCGGGTTTCGCCCGGCCAGTGCCACCAGCGCCTGGGCCAGATGCCGCGACCACGTCGGCACCCCACGCTGGTCGTCCACCACGTTCAGCGTCTCCCGCTCCCGTTCCAGCCGGGCCATTGTCTTGACGAAGTTGGCGCCGGTCTGGCCGTACACCCACGACGTCCGCACCACGTACGCGTCCGGGTCCTCCGCCCGGACGGCCCACTCCCCCGCGGCCTTGGTCCTGCCGTACGCGGTCCGCGGGTCCGGCGGCGCATCTTCGGGGTACGGGGCCGCCGCGGTCCCGGCGAACACGTAGTCGGTGGAGACATGCAGCAGCCGGCTGCCCTCCGCGGCGCACGCCCTGGCCAGCAGCGCGGCGCCGGTGGCGTTCACCCGGAACGCGGCGTTCTCGTCGGACTCGGCCCGGTCGACGTTGGTGTACGCAGCCGCATTGATCACCACGTCGCGGCCGGCCACGGCCCTGGCGACCGACTCCGGGTCGGTGATGTCGAGCTCGTGCAGGTCTGGAGCGACAACGTCTCGCTCGCCGGCAGCGTCCAGCACCCGCACGAGGTCCGAGGCCAGCTGCCCTCCCCCGCCCGCAATCAGCCACCGGGTCACGGCAGCTGCGCCTTCTCCTTGAGCGGCTCCCACCACGAACGGTTGTCGCGGTACCACTGGACGGTCTGGGCGAGCCCGTCCCGGAAGCTGACGCGAGGCTCGTATCCGAGGGCACGGAGCTTGGAGTCGTCGACGCAGTAGCGGCGGTCGTGGCCCTTGCGGTCCTGCACGTACTCGACGGCCGCGTCCCAGTCGGCGCCGCACGCCTCGACCAGGCGCCGGGTGAGCTCGACGTTGGCCAGCTCCTCGCCACCGCCGATGTTGTAGATCTCCCCCGGTGCGCCCCTCTCCAGCACGAGCTGGATGCCGCGACAGTGGTCGTCGACGTGCAACCAGTCACGGACGTTGAGTCCGTCGCCGTACAGCGGCACCTTCTTGCCGTCCAGCATGTTCGTCACGAACAGCGGAATGACCTTTTCCGGAAACTGGTACGGCCCGTAGTTGTTGGAGCAGCGGGTGATCGACAGGTTCTGGCCGTAGGTGACGGCGTAGGCGTTGGCCAGCAGGTCGCCACCGGCCTTCGCCGCGCTGTACGGCGAGCGGGGCAGCAGCGGGTCGGTCTCCACGCTTGCGCCTACCTCCACCGAGCCGTACACCTCGTCGGTGGAGATGTGCACCACCCGCGGCGTGCCGACCCGCAGGCAGGCGTCCAGCAGTGACTGGACGCCCAGGACGTTGGTGCGCACGAAGTCGCCGGCGTCCCCGATCGAGCGGTCGACGTGAGTCTCGGCGGCGAAGTTGATCACAACGTCGTGGCCGGGGAGCACCTCGTCGAGCAGGGCGCCGTCCAGGATGTCCCCCTGGACGAACCGGAAGCGGGAGTGCTCGAGCGCAGCGTCGAGGTTCTCCAGGTTGCCGGCGTACGTGAGCTTGTCGTACACAGTGACTTCGGCGTCCTCGAAACCCGCGTAGCCGCCGGCCAGCAGGGTGCGGACGTAGTGCGAGCCGATGAAGCCCGCCCCGCCGGTGACAAGCAGTCGCATGGTCAGCCGTTCTGCCGGGGTCGTGGTTGCGGCCATTGTCTCAGCACAATGACCAGACCCTGCGCCGGCGACGTGGCTCCATGTCGGGCGCGCGGATCTTCATATTTTGCGGGCCTCGATCAACAATGCTGACATGGGGGACTCTGCGGACGTAGCCGGCACGAGCCCGCCCTGCCCGGACTGTTCCCGGCCATTACCGCCCGTCGGCTCGTCCTGCCCCTCCTGCGGCATCGTCCTCATGGGGCCGGTCGCCGCACGGTTGTGGCGACATCGATCAGCAGCTCGCCACGCTCGGGGCGGAGCGCACGCGGGTGCTCGCGGAGCTGCGCGCGTCCGCGGCCGCGGCGCCGGCCGCGCATCCACCGCCGGCCGCGCAT
>JALYNC010000115.1 GCA_030773415.1 Actinomycetota bacterium | reverse complement strand
ACTGCGGCGACTGCGGCGACTGGGGTGACTGGGGCCACCGGGGCCACCGGGGCCACCGGGGCCACCGGGGCCACCGGGGCCGACGTTGCACCGTCCGCCGCGCCGTCAGCTAGAGCCGGCGCATCTCCGGCCGGCGCTCCGAGCTCTCTGAGCGAGTCCACCAATGCTGGTTTCGACTCGTCGGGTGGTCCGGCCGCGTCGGGAGGTCCGGCCGCTGCCCGGCGGGTGCGGGCACGCCTGGCCAGGCTCGGTCCCCGGACGCCCGGACCGAATGCCGTCCTGGAGCCGTTGCTGAAGGTCGTCCGCAGCAACCACCCGAAGGCGGACCTGCGGCCGCTGCAGCGCGCGTACGAGGTGGCCGAGGAGTGCCACCGCGGCCAGAAACGGCGCAGCGGTGACCCGTACATCACCCACCCGCTCGCGGTCACCACCATCCTCGCCGAGCTGGGGATGACCACACCGACGCTGTGCGCCGCCCTGCTGCACGACACCGTCGAGGACACCGCGCTGACGCTGGACGACGTCAAGCGCGAGTTCGGTGACGAGGTCGCTGCCCTGGTGGACGGCGTCACCAAGCTTGACAAGGTCAAGTTCGGCGAGGCGGCGCAGGCCGAGACGATCCGCAAGATGGTCATCGCGATGGCGCGCGACCCCCGGGTGCTGGTGCTCAAGCTCGCCGACCGGCTGCACAACGTGCGTACCCTGCGGTTCCTGCCGCCGGAGAAGCAGGAGCGCGTCGCTCGAGAGACCCTGGAGATCTACGCGCCGTTGGCCCACCGCCTCGGCATGAACACGATCAAGTGGGAGCTGGAGGACCTCTCCTTCGCCACCCTCTACCCGAAGCGGTACGAGGAGATCGTCCGGCTGGTGGCCGAGCGCGCCCCGAGCCGGGACACGCAGCTGGCCCAGCTGGTCGAACAGGTGACCGCCGACCTGCGGGCCGCCAAGATCAAGGCGACGGTCACCGGCCGCCCGAAGCACTACTACTCGATCTACCAGAAGATGATCGTCCGGGGCCGCGACCTGGGCGAGATCTACGATCTCGTGGGCATCCGCGTCCTGGTCGACAGCGTCCGCGACTGCTACGCCGCGCTCGGCACGATCCACTCGGCGTACAACCCGGTGCCGGGGCGGTTCAAGGACTACATCGCGATGCCCAAGTTCAACATGTACCAGTCGCTGCACACGTCGGTGATCGGGCCGGAGGGCAAGCCGGTCGAGCTGCAGATCCGCACATTCGCGATGCACCGCCGCGCCGAGTACGGCATCGCCGCGCACTGGAAGTACAAGGAGCCCGGATCGGCCGGTGGCCCCAAGGGTGTGCCGGCGCCGGTTCAGAGCGGCTCGGGGGACATGACCTGGCTGCGCCAGCTCGTGGATTGGCAGCGGGAGACCTCCGATCCGGGGGAGTTCCTGGACTCCCTGCGCTTCGACCTGCACGCCGCGGAGGTGTTCGTCTTCACGCCCAAGGGCGACGTGATGGCGCTGCCGGCCGAGTCCACGCCGGTGGACTTCGCGTATGCCGTGCACACCGAGGTCGGGCACCGGTGCATCGGCGCGCGGGTCAACGGCCGGCTGGTGCCGCTGGAGAGCACGCTGCACAACGGCGACGTCGTGGAGATCTTCACGTCCAAGTCACAGACGGCGGCACCGAGCCGCGACTGGCTCTCGTTCGTCAAGAGCCCGCGAGCGCGCAACAAGATTCGGCAGTGGTTCGCCAAGGAACGCCGCGAGGACGCCATCGAGGAGGGCCGCGACGCGATCGGCCGGGCGATGCGCAAGCAGGGGTTGCCGCTGCACCGGATGCTGGCCGGCGACGCCCTCGTCACGCTCGCCAAGGATCTTCGCTACCCCGACATCTCCGCGCTGTACGCCGCCGTGGGTGAGGGGCACCTGTCGGCGCAGAACGTGGTGCAGCGGCTGGTGCAGTCCCTGGGCGGTCAGGAGGGCGCCACCGAGGACATCGCCGAGACCGCGGTCCCGACCAAGCAAGTGCGGCCGAGGCCGGCGGGCGATCCCGGCGTGGTTGTCAAGGGTGCCAGCGACGTGTGGGTCAAGCTGTCCCGCTGCTGCACGCCGGTGCCAGGGGACGACATCGTCGGTTTCGTGACCCGGGGGAGCGGGGTGTCGGTGCACCGCTCGGACTGCGTGAACATCGACAGTCTGCGCAGCAACCCCGACCGAATGCTCAGCGTCGAGTGGGCGCCGTCGCCGTCGTCGGTGTTCCTCGTCGCCATCCAGGTCGAGGCGCTGGACCGCACCCACCTGCTGTCCGACATCACCCGCGTGCTGTCCGACGCGCACGTCAGCATCCTGTCGGCGACCGTCACCACCAACCGCGACCGCGTGGCGGTCAGCCGCTTCACCTTCGAGATGGGCGACCCGAAGCACCTGGGCCACCTGCTCAAGTCGATCCGCGGCGTGGAGGGCGTCTTCGACGCCTACCGGGTGACCAGCGGGACGAAGGCGTAAGCCGCTACTCCGCTGAGGGTTCCGCAGCCGGTCAGGCGGCCGGCGCGACGGTGAACGACTCGATCGTGACCGGCCTCTTCGGCGCGGTGCCGTCGGGCGCATTGCCCTCGGCGGCGATGGCCTCCACCAGGTCAAGCCCGCGGGTGACCCGGCCGAACGGGGTGTAGTTCGCCTCCAGGCCACCCTGCTGGTAGACCACAAAGAACTGGCTGCCGTTGGTGTCGGGTCCGGCGTTGGCCATCGCGACGGTGCCCGCCGGGTACTCGGCGCCCTCGAGCGCCTCGTCGGCGAAGCGGAACCCGGGGCCGCCGCTGCCTGTGCCGCTCGGATCGCCGCACTGCAGCACGAAGATGCCCGAGGTCACGAGGCGGTGGCAGCGCGTGTCGTCGTAGTACTTCTGTTCGGCCAGGTGGCGGATGGCGTTCACGGTGCAGGGCGCCTGCCCGGCGAGCAGCTCGATCACGATGTCGCCGCGGTTGGTGCGCACGGTGGCGGTAGAGTTGGCTGCCTCCCTGGCCTTGGCCGGGTCCGGCTTGGGAACCTTCCGCGCCGCCTGCTCCGCGTCCTCGTACGCGCAGCCACCGGGCGAGGCGGCGGCTGTGGGCTCGTCGGCGGGATTCCGGTCGGCCCGCTGCATCGCGAGCGACGTCATGGCGCCGACCACGAGGGCGACGGCCGCGACCGCTGCGATCTGGATGTTGCGCCGCTTGCGCGCCGCAGCCCGCTCGGCGCGCCGCGCGGCCTGCCGTTCGGCACGGGCCCGCGCCAGTTCCTTCTCCCGCTGCCGACTCACCACTGCTGTCCCAGCCTTCCGCCGGCGCCGCCGCGCCGGATGTCTCCGGTGATCGAACGGGTCGAGTCTAGGTCCGCTATTCGCCGGTCTCGCCAAGGGATTCGCCGGATCAGGTGGGCATGCGGGCGGTCTCTGGCGAGAACGGCAAGCACCACCCGGTCCGGTGCGTGGTCGGCGAGTGTTCGGCACCGCAGGAAGTCCCACCCGTACGGCGGTCCGGGTCCGGCTGACTCGGGCTCAGGGGCCCGGAGGGAGCGTGTCGCTGTGCTTCGCGCCTGGCAGAGCCGGGGACGTGCCCCGGACTGCTGAAGACCGTTGCCGGAGCGGCTGGGGCGTGATTGCCGCAGGGGAGCACCCCTCGGAGCTACCTGGCTGCGGCTGAATCGGCGATCGCGATTTGACATGCAGAAAGACGACGATGAGGCGACGCCTCCGCAAACGATCACCTGACCGGATCTGCGCGCGCAGTCGCCGCCTTCCACGAGTATGTCGCGCGCCCGGTTCCCATGCGGAAGCCGCTTGGACGGTGGTGTGACACGAAGTAGACGACGTTTCGCTCTTCCATCGCATCCTCCGGTGGATCCGGAACGACCGAAAGATCCGAGACCTGGTCGAACGTCAACTCAAGTATGCCTTGGCACGATTCGGGGCGAAGAGGGTTCTCCATCACCTCCAACCGGATGACAAGCCGCTCGTCCGCCTCAGTGAAGTGGCTGCTTACTACAAGCAGATTCGCGTAGTTGTGCAGATCCACCTCGCCAAGTGCGGTAGTCGTCAACTCGACTGTTTCGTCGTTGGGCCACTCAGCCATGCCAACAAACTCGGCCATCAGTGTCGCCGCCTGCCAATCCGTGTGTGTCAGCCAGCGTGCAGAGGTCGCATGTCCGGCGACCCGGGGTCTTTTCCTCAGCGTACGGACGCTCACTCCCAACCTTGTGCTGTCTTGTCGGCGCAACCTGCGGATCTGTGACCGCAGCCACCGAACCACAACCGAACGGGGTGCGCGCCGCTCGGCGACGCCCGCGACGCGAAGGCAGCAGGGCCATGGGGCAGCCCCAACCGGCAGCTCGCCTTCGTAGGCGCAGGCGAGGCGTCACGCCTGCGGCGCTGTCCGCCTGGCGCTGGGCGTGGACCGTGCACGTCGAACAGCACCGACGTCCGCCGCAGGTAGCCTGAGCCGATCCCCCTGAGCTCCCCCGTACGAAGCGGAGAGGAAGATCGTGCTCGTCGCCGGGTTCCCCGCCGGACCTCCGCAGACCAACTGCTGGGTGGTTGCACCGTCAGCGGGTGAGGAGTGTGTCGTGATCGACCCCGGCATCGGGGCGGAGGACGTGCTCGACGACGTGCTGCGCCAGCACCGGCTCAAGCCCGTCGCCGTGCTGCTGACCCACGGCCACTTCGACCACATCTGGGCCGTGGCGCCGGTGTGCGGGGCCAAGGGCATCCCCGCCTACATCGCGCCCGAGGACCGCGCCCAGCTGTCCGATCCGCTGCCGTACGTCGGCATCCCGGCCGGCACGAACCTGTTCGGGCGCCTCATCTGGAGTGAGCCGGACGACGTGCGGCCGCTGGCGGACGGGGACGTGCTGGAGCTCGCCGGACTGCAACTCGCCGTCGACCTCACGCCGGGCCACACCCCGGGATCGCTGACCTTCCGCACCGGCGGCGAACTGTTCAGCGGCGACCTGCTGTTCGCCGGGTCCGTCGGCCGCACGGACCTTCTGGGCGGCAGCACCGAGCAGCTGATGGACTCCCTGAACCGGGTCGTGCTGCCCCTGCCGGACAACACCGTGGTCCGGCCGGGACACGGCCCCGACACCACCGTCGGCCGGGAGCGGGCGACCAACCCCTACCTGCGCCAGGCCGTTTCCCCGCCGACGCGGGGCCTGTGATGGCCGGCGCCTTCCGCGCACCCAAGGGCGTCCCGGACTACGTGCCGCCCGTCTCTCCTGCCTTCCTCGCGGTCCGGGAGGGGCTGGCCGGGCCCGCCCGCCGGGCGGGTTACTCCTACATCGAGCTGCCGGTGTTCGAGGACACCCAGCTGTTCGCCCGCGGGGTGGGCGAATCGACCGACGTCGTCTCCAAGGAGATGTACACCTTCGCCGACCGCGGCGAACGGTCGGTGACCCTGCGGCCGGAGGGCACCGCCGGAGTGCTGCGGGCGGTGCTGGAGCACAACCTGCACGCCGGTCAGCTGCCGGTGAAGCTCTGGTACGCCGGGCCGTTCTTCCGCTACGAGCGGCCGCAGGCCGGCCGGTACCGCCAGCTGCAGCAGGTCGGGCTCGAGGCCCTCGGCGTCGACGATCCCGCCCTGGACGCCGAGGTCATCACCCTGGCCGCCGACGGCTACCGCGGCCTCGGGCTCACCGGCTTCCGGCTGGCGTTGAACTCGCTCGGCGACGCCCGCTGCCGCCCGGTCTACCGCGAGCGGCTGCAGGAGTTCCTGCGCGGCCTGGACCTGGACGACGAGACCCGCCGGCGGGTGGAGCTGAACCCCCTGCGCGTGCTGGACGACAAGCGCCCGGAGGTGCAGCGGCAGCTGACCGCGGCCCCGCTGATGGCCGACCTGCTGTGCCAGGAGTGCCTTGACCACGACGAGCAGGTCCGGGCGCTGCTCACGGCGTCGGGCGTCGACTTCCAGGTCACCCCGCGGCTGGTGCGGGGCCTGGACTACTACATGCGCACCACGTTCGAGTTCGTGCACGACGGGTTGGGGGCGCAGTCGGGCATCGGCGGTGGTGGCCGGTACGACGGGCTCTCGGAGACGATCGGCGGCCCGCCGCTGCCGGGAATCGGGTTCGGCCTGGGCGTGGACCGTACGGTGCTGGCGCTGCAGGCCGAGGGGGTGGCCCCGCCGGTGCCGGCCCGCTGCGAGGTGTTCGCCGTTCCGCTCGGCGACACCGCCCGGGCCACCCTGTTCCGGCTGGTCACCCAGCTGCGCCGGGACGGCGTCCCGGCCGACCTGGCCTTCGGCAGCCGCGGGCTCAAAGGCGCGATGAAGGCCGCGGACCGCTCCGGGGCCCCGGTGGCGCTCGTCGCCGGCGACCGCGACCTCGCCGAGGGCGTCGTCCAGCTCAAGAACCTGACCAACGGCGAGCAGACCGCCGTCCCGTTGCAGAGTGCCGTCGCCGAGGCGACCGCCCTGGCCCGGAAGGTGGCCCCGTGATCCGAACACACGATGCCGGCGCGCTGCGCCCGTCCGACGACGGCACTGTCGTGACGCTGGCCGGCTGGGTCGCCCGCCGCCGCGACCACGGTGGGGTCATCTTCATCGACCTGCGGGACGCCTCCGGTGTGGTGCAGGTGGTGTTCCGCGAGGGCGAGCCGGCCGACCAGGCGTCCCGCCTCCGGTCTGAGTTCTGCGTGCGAATCACCGGCACGGTGGGGGCGCGTCCGGAAGGAAACGCGAACCCCGAGCTGCCCACGGGCGAGATCGAGGTGACCGCCACCGACGTGCAGGTGCTGTCCGCGTCCGCGCCGCTGCCGTTCCCCGTCGAGGGCCAGAGCGGCAACGTCGACGAGATCGTCCGGTATCGCTACCGGTACCTCGACCTGCGCCGCACCGGCCCGGCGCACGCGCTGCGCCTCAGGGCTCGGGCCAGTTCGATCATCCGCCGGGTGATGGAGGCCCACGGCTTCCTTGACATCGAGACCCCGTACCTCACCCGCTCCACCCCCGAGGGCGCCCGCGACTTTCTGGTGCCGGTGCGGCTGCAACCCGGCAGCTGGTACGCGCTGCCGCAGTCGCCGCAGCTGTTCAAGCAGCTGCTGATGGTGGCCGGCGTGGAGCGGTACTACCAGCTCGCCCGCTGCTTCCGGGACGAGGACTTCCGCGCCGACCGCACGCCGGAGTTCACCCAGCTCGACGTGGAGATGTCCTTCCTGGACGAGGAGGACGTCTACTCCCTTGCCGAGGAGCTGATTTCCACGCTGTGGCGGGAGATCGTGGGCGTGGAGCTGCCCACCCCGTTCCCGCGGATGACGTACGCCGACGCGATGAGCCGCTACGGCTCCGACAAGCCCGACCTACGGCTCGACCTCGAGCTCGTCGACCTCACGTCCCACTTCGCGGGAACCGGCTTCCGGGTGTTCCAGGCGGAGTACGTGGGTGCCGTGGTCATGCCGGGCGGCGCGAGCCAGACCCGCAAGCAGCTCGACGGCTGGCAGGAGTGGGCCCGGGGACGGGGAGCGAAGGGGCTGGCGTACGCCCTGATCGACGCCGACGGCTCCATGCGCGGACCCGTGGTAAAGAACCTGTCCGAGACCGAGCTTGCGGGGCTGCCCGCCGCGGCGGGCGCCGGCCGCGGCGACGCGATCTTCTTCGCCGCGGGTCACCGGGGACCGAGCCAGGAGCTGCTGGGGGCCGCGCGGCTGGCGATCGGACGGGAGCTCGGGCTGGTGCGCGAGGACGAGTGGCGCTTTTTGTGGGTCACCGACGCGCCGATGTTCGAGCCGATCGAGCTGCCCGGCGGCGGCACCGGCTGGCATGCAGTGCATCACCCGTTCACCGCGCCGGCGGTGGCCGTGGAGGACACCTTCCACACCGATCCCGGCAGCGCGCTTGCCCGGGCGTACGACGTCGTGGGCAACGGCATGGAGCTCGGCGGCGGTTCCATCCGCATCCATCGCGCCGAGACGCAGTCCCGGGTCTTCGACGTGATCGGGCTGAGCCGCGAGGAGGCGCAGGAGCAGTTCGGGTTCCTGCTGGAGGCGTTCCAGTACGGCCCGCCGCCGCACGGCGGCATCGCGTTCGGCCTCGACCGGCTCGCGGCCACCCTCGCCGGCACCGATGCGATCCGCGAGGTGATGGCCTTTCCGAAGGCGTCCTCCGGCGGCGACCCGCTCACCGGCGCCCCCACCCCGATCACGGCCCAGCAGCGCAAGGACGCGGGCATTGACGCCCAGCCGGAGCCCGGCGGCGGCTCCTGAGGTCAGCCGGCCGGCTGGTCAGCTGGTCGGGGCGGCGCTGTCCTTCGCCACTCCGGTCACGTTCTCGGCGAAGTGCCGACCCCAGTCCGGGCGGCTGCCATCGACGTCGACCAGGTCGTACTCGCGCGCCAGGTCCCACGACGTCAGCACCTGTCCCGCGCGAGACGCCACCGCCGGATCGGCCGCCAGCGCCGCCACCGCCCGGCCGACGAAGCGTGGTGTCTCCGAAGCCGCGAAGTGGGGATCCTTGCGGGCGCCGTCGCGCCAGTTCGCTTCGGTGACGCCGAAGACGTCGAGCACCGCCTCCGACCGAAGGAACCCCGGTGTCACAGCGAGCGCCACGATGCCGTGCGGGCGCAGTTCCTCAGCCTGAGCCAGCGCCAGCCGGTTCACCGCGTTCTTGACGAGGTCGTAGGCGAGGTTGCCGCGGTAGTCCGTCCCCACGCCGTCGGTTACCTCGACGATGAGCCCGCTGCCGCACTCGAGCATCAGCGGCACCGCGTACGAACTCGTGATCACGTGCGACAGGACGGCGCGCTCCCACAGAACGCGGAACTTGGCCAGATCCAGCTTCCAGAACGGCACGTCCCACTCGGTGAGCGGGTCGCCGCCCCACACGTCGTTCACCAGGATGTCCAGCCGGCCCGATTCGGCGCGCACGACGGCCGCCAGGGCGCCGACCTGCGACGGGTCGGTGTGGTCGCAGGCGATGGCGATGCCGGTGCCGCCGGCTGCCGTCACCAGCTCGGCGGTCTCCTCGATCGTCTCGGGGCGGTCCATATCCGAACGGCTCGTCCGGGTGCTGCGCCCCGTCACGTAGACGGTGGCGCCGGCGGCTCCGAGCTCCACGGCGATGCCCCGCCCCGCTCCCCGGGTGCCACCGGCCACCAACGCGACCCGGGCGTCGAGTGGTTGATCCGAATCCGTCATCGTCTTCTCCTCTGGCGAGAACTGGCGGGGGCGTGGTGGGAGTAGGGCCGATCATGCCGACGGCGCGGGCCGCTCTCAATGGCCCGCCGGAGGGGCTGCCGCGGCTAGAGTCCACCCGTGGCCGAAGACTCGCTCTTCGATGCGGCCGGCCGCGAGGCGGAGGCGGCCTCGGCGCCTCTCGCCGTCCGGATGCGGCCGCGCTCGCTCGACGAGGTGGTCGGCCAGCGCCACCTGCTCGGTCCGGGCGCGCCGCTGCGCCGCCTGGTCGAGGCACCCGCGGACAGCACCGCGCCGATCCCGCTGTTCCTGTGGGGCCCGCCCGGCACCGGCAAGACGACGCTGGCCTACGTCGTCGCGGAGGCCACCTCGCGCCGCTTCGTCGAACTGTCGGCCGTGAGCGCCGGCGTCAAGGATGTGCGCGCGGTGCTGGAGGAGGCTCGCCGCCAGCTCGGGTTCTCCGGCCGGCAGACCGTGCTGTTCATCGACGAGGTGCACCGCTTCTCCAAGACCCAGCAGGACGCGCTGTTGCCGGCCGTGGAGAACCGCTGGGTCACCCTGATCGCCGCCACGACGGAGAACCCGTTCTTCTCCGTGGTGTCCCCGCTGCTGTCCCGCTCACTGCTGCTCACCCTTCAGCCGCTCACCGACGACGACATCCGCGTCGTCGTGCGGCGGGCGCTGACCGACCCCCGCGGCCTCGGCGGCGCCGTCTTGCTAGGCCCGGACGCCGAGCCGCACCTGCTGCGGCTCGCCGGCGGCGACGCCCGCCGGGCGCTGACCGCGCTGGAGGCAGGGGCCGGCGCGGCGGCGTCGGCGGGTCAGGACGTGGTGACCGTCCAGCTGCTGGAGGAGGCGGTGAACCGCGCCGCCGTCCGGTACGACCGGGACGGCGACCAGCACTACGACGTGGTGAGCGCGTTCATCAAGAGCATGCGGGGCAGCGACGCCGACGCCGCGATGCACTACCTGGCCCGCATGATCGAGGCGGGGGAGGACCCCCGGTTCATCGCCCGCCGGATCGTGATCCTCGCCAGCGAGGACATCGGCCTCGCCGACCCGACGGCGCTGCAGGTGGCGGTGGCGGCGGCCACCGCCGTCCAGCAGATCGGCTTGCCGGAGGGCCGCCTCGCGCTGGCCCAGGCGGTGCTGCACTGCGCGCTGGCGCCGAAGTCCAACGCCGTGATCGCCGCCATCGATCGCGCCAGCGCCGACGTGCGGGCCGGCCTGCTGGGATCGGTTCCCGCCCACCTGCGCGACGCCCACTACGCCGGAGCGCAGCGGCTCGAGCACGGCCGGGACTACCGGTACTCCCATGACTACCCGAACGGCGTGGTCCGCCAGCAGTACGCCCCAGATCCGGTGCTGCCCCGGCGCTACTACGAGCCGACCGGGCACGGTGCCGAACGGGCGGTGGGGGAGCGGCACGAGAAGCTGCGCACCATCGTCCGGGGCGAGAGCGACCGCGGACCGGAGGAGGCCGGGCCGGACCGGGACGCCGGCCCAGGCAAGAGCCGGCCAGACAACGGCGGGCCCAACACCGGCGGGCCGCACGTGGGTGCGGGGGAGGCCGTGGACGCGCCGCCGTTCCGGCCCCGCTGTGACCCGCCGATGCCGACGGAACAGGAACGGCAGACCCTCGGCTAGCCTTTCGATTTGCACCGACCGGCTCGGCGCTGCCTTCTTGCCGTTCCGTTTCGACTCACCTTTCGCCGATGCCAAGGGGTACCGCACCGCATGCTCACCGGAGGACAAGTAGCAGGGCTGATCATCGCCGTCTTCTGGGCCATCCTCGTCTGCTTCCTCGCCTACGTGCTGATCCAGCTCGGGCGGGCGCTGGCCGAGACCACCAAGCTGGTCGCCGGCATCTCCGAGCAGACGGTTCCGCTGCTGGGCGAGGTCACCACGTCGGTGGTGTCGGTCAATCAGGAGCTGCGGCGGGTCGACGCCATCACCTCGAATGTGCAGTCCATGACGGGGAATGTGTCTGCTCTGACGGCACTGTTCGCCGCCACGCTCGGCACACCGGTGATCCGGGTGGCCGCGTTCTCCTACGGTGTCCGCCGGGCGATCGGTGACCGGCGGCGCGGCGAGGTAGCCAAGCGGGTTGCCGCCGAGATCAAGGCGGAGCGGACCTCCCGCGGCAGCAGAAAGGTCTGAGCCGATGCGCCGGATGTTCTGGATGAGTCTGGGAGCGACCGCCGGCGTGCTGGCGGTGCGGCGGATCACGGCCGCGGCCAAGGTGTTCACGCCGGACGGCATGGCGGGCATAGCCGGGTCGCTGGGTGAGCGTTTCGCCGCCTTCTCCGCCGAGGTCCGGGAGGGCATGGCGGAGCGGGAGGTCGAGCTGCGCGAGGCCCTCGGACTCGACGGCCGCCATGACAGCGTCGACATCCACACGATGACCCCCCAGCCAGCCACCGAGGAGCCGACCGGCACCGAGCAGCACCCCACCACCCACACGCCTGCCGTGTCCGCGGCGCCGGAGAGCTGAAGCCATGCGTACCGAGGAGATCCGCCAGCGGTTCCTGAAGTTCTTCGAGCAGCGCGACCACCTGGTGGTGCCGTCCGCGTCGCTGATCGCCGACGACCCGACGCTGCTGCTGGTCAACGCGGGCATGGTGCCGTTCAAGCCGTACTTCCTCGGCCAGGCCGCGCCGCCCGCCCGCCGCATGGCGAGCGTGCAGAAGTGCGTGCGCACCGTCGACATCGAGAACGTCGGCCGCACCAGCCGGCACGCGTCGTTCTTCCAGATGAACGGCAACTTCTCCCTCGGCGACTACTTCAAGTCCCAGGCCATCCCCTACGCCTGGGAGCTGCTCACCGGCTCCACCGCCGACGGTGGTTACGGCTTCGCCGAGGACCGCTTGTGGGTCACGGTGTACCTCGACGACGACGAGGCCGAGGGCATCTGGACCCGGGACGTCGGCGTCTCGCCGTCGCGGGTGCAGCGCCGCGGCAAGGAGGACAACTACTGGTCGATGGGCGTCCCCGGCCCGTGCGGCCCGAACACCGAGATCTACTACGACCGGGGACCGGAGTACGGCGCCGAGGGCGGCCCCGTCGCGGACGAGAACCGCTACCTCGAGGTCTGGAACCTCGTGTTCATGCAGTACGAGCGCGGACCCGGCGCCGGTTACGACTACCCCATCGTCGGCGATCTGCCAGCCCAGAACATCGACACGGGCATGGGCCTGGAGCGAATGTCCATCCTGCTGCAGGACGTGGAAAACCTCTACGACATCGACATCTCGGCGCCGGTGCTGGCCCGGGCCGCGGAGCTGTCGGGCAGGCGGTACGGCGCCGACCCGCAGATTGACGTCTCGCTGCGGATCGTCGCCGATCACGTCCGAACCGCCGTCATGCTTATCGGTGACGGCGTCCTGCCGGGCAACGAGGGCCGCGGATACGTCCTGCGCCGGATGCTGCGCCGGGCGGTGCGCAACCTGCGGCTGCTGGGCTACGAGGACCGCGCCCTGCCGGAGCTGCTGCCCGTCGTGCGCGACGTGATGGGCCCGTCCTATCCGGAGCTGGTCAGCGACTTCGAGCGGATCTCGACCTACGCCTACGCCGAGGAGGAGGCCTTCCGGGCGACACTGCGGGCGGGCACCACGATCCTGGACACCGCCGTCCGGGAGGCGAAGTCCAGCGGCTCCGCCCGGCTGTCGGGGGCGCAGGTGTTCACGCTGCACGACACCTACGGCTTCCCGGTCGACCTGACCCTGGAGATGGCCGCCGAGCAGGGGCTCAGCGTCGACGAGGAGGGCTTCCGCGCCCTGATGGCCGAGCAGCGGCAGCGGGCCAAGGCCGACGCAACGGCCCGCAAGACCGGCCTGGCCGACGTCTCCGCATACCGGCGAATCGCTGAGGAGGCCGGCGAGAGCACGTTCACCGGCTACGACGAGGTCGTCACCGAGGCCGCTATCCGCGGCCTCCTCACCGGCGGGGCCGCCGCGCCCGCGGCGGGTGAGGGCGACGAGGTCGAGCTCGTGCTGGACCGCACGCCGTTCTACGCCGAGGCCGGTGGGCAGCTGTCCGACACCGGCCGGCTACTGCTCGCCTCCGGCGCCGTGGTGGAGGTGCTCGACGTTCAGAAGCCGCTGCCCGGGCTGTTTGTCCATCGCGGCCGGGTGGTCTCCGGTGAGGTGGAGAGCGGTGCCCCGGTCGTCGCCGAGGTCGATATCGAACGCCGCCGGTCGATCTCCCGCTCGCACACCGCGACCCACCTGGTGCACCAGGCGGTCCGGCGCGCGCTGGGGGAGTCGGCGGCGCAGGCCGGCGCGATGAACGCCCCCGGCCGGCTGCGGTTCGACTTCTCCTCGCCCGCCGCGGTGCCCGCCGCCGTGCTGGCGGACGTCGAGGACGAGGTGAACGCCGTCCTGATGGATGACCTGCCCGTCCGGGCGTTCGTCACCACCCAGGACGAGGCCCGTGCGATCGGCGCGCTGGCGCTGTTCGGTGAGAAGTACGGCGACGCCGTGCGCGTCGTCGAGGTCGGTGAATACGCGCGTGAGCTGTGCGGCGGAACGCATGCCGCCCGATCCGGTCAGCTGGGCATGGTGAAGCTGCTCGGCGAAGCTTCGATCGGTGCCGGTGTCCGGCGGGTGGAGGGGTTGGTCGGCCTCGACGCCTTCCGGTATCTGGCGCGGGAGCACGTGCTGGTCTCGTCGCTGGCCGAGACCCTCAAGGCGCCGCGGGACGAGGTGGTCGACCGGGTCCAGTCCGCGCTGACCCGGCTGCGGGAGGCCGAGCGGCAATTGGAACGCCACCGCGCGCAGGCCGTGCTGGCGGCGGCCGGCCGACTCGCCGCCGAGCCGACGGACGTCTTCGGCGTCGCGGTGGTCACCACGCAGGCGCCGGACGACACCACCGCGGATGACCTGCGCCGCCTCGCCCTGGACGTGCGGGGCCGGATCGACGCCGCGCGTCCTGCTGTCGTGGCCGCTGCCGCCGCCACGAAGGGCCGCCCGGTGCTGGTGGTGGCGGTCAACGACACGGCCCGTTCGTGGGGGCTCAGTGCCGGTCAGCTGATCCGGGGGGTGGCTCCGGCGCTGGGTGGTGGCGGCGGCGGCAAGGACGACGTCGCGCAGGGTGGCGGAACGCGTCCGGAGGCGATCGGGGAGGCTCTGTTGCTGGTGGAGCACCTTGTCGGCCGGTGCGTGACCGGCGGCGGATGAGGCCGGGGGTCCGCATCGGTGTCGACGTCGGAAGCGTGCGGGTGGGGGTGGCCGCCAGCGATCCGGCGGGCATACTGGCCTCACCGGTCACGACCTTGCGACGCAGTTCGGCCAGCGGAACGGACCTGGATCAGCTCGCCCTGATCGTGCGGGAGCGAAACGCGATCGAGGTCTTGGTCGGTTTGCCGCGGAGCCTGTCGGGGCGAGAAGGTGCCGCAGTGCACCTCGTCCGGAACTACGCCCGGGAGCTTGCGCCGCGCGTGGCGCCGGTGCCCGTACGGCTGGTAGACGAACGGTTCAGTACGGTGACCGCCTCCCGCAACCTGCGTTCGGCCGGCGTTCGGAGCAGATCGCAGCGGTCGGTGATCGACCAGGCTGCGGCCGTGGTGCTGTTGCAGGCGGCGCTGGACAACGAACGCAGCACCGGTCTGCCCCCCGGTCCCGGTATCGAGTGAGGGAGCCACAGTCGTGAGAGAGCCACAGTGGTGATGCCCGAGCCGGGATTGGATCGGGAGCCGAGCGGCAACGTGGCGCAACCTCGCCGGCGCCGCCGTACCGGGACCGCCCTGCTGGCCTCCCTGGCGATCGTCGCAGTCTTCGCCGCCGCCGCCCTGTTCGCCCTGCGCGGCGTCACGGGAGGCCTGCTGCCGGCGAAGGACTTCGACGGCCCGGGCACGCGGGAGGCGATCGTCAAGATCGGGCCCGGCGACACCGCTGGCGCCATCGGGAAGACGATGGAGAGCGTGGGCGTCGTCGGAAGCGCCGAGGCCTTCCGCAAGGCGGCCGCGGCGAATCCGGAGTCCCGCAGCATCCAGCCCGGCACCTACCGGCTGAAGAAGGACATGAAGGCGACGGCGGCGCTGGCCCTGCTGCTCAACTCCGAGTCGCGGGTGCGACAGAAGGTGGTGGTGCCCGAGGGTGCGACAGCGGCGCAGATCGCCGCCTCGGTGGCCGACAGTCTCGGCGTCTCCGACGAGCCGGTTCTCGCGGTGATGAAGGAGCCGACCGCACTGGGCCTGCCGGACTACGCCGAGGGCCGTGTGGAGGGCTTCCTCTACCCGGCGACCTACTCGTTCGAGCCCGGCACCACCCCCACCCAGGCGCTGACCGCCATGGTCGAGCGGTACGAGCAGGCCGTCGACAGCATGGGGTTCGAGGAGGCGGCGGCGTCACGCGAGATCAGCCAGTACGAGCTGCTGACCGTCGCGTCCATCGTGCAGGCCGAGGCCAAGCTGCCCGAGGACTTCCCCAAGGTGGCGCGCGTGATCTACAACCGGCTGGATGTCGACATGCGGCTGGAGATGGACTCGACGATCAACTACGTGCTGGACGAGCGCAAGGTACACCTGTCGATCGACGACACCGAGGTGGAGTCGGAGTTCAACACCTACCGGACCAGGGGGCTGCCGCCGACCCCGATCAACTCCCCGGGCGAGATGGCTCTGCGCGCGGCCATGCACCCGGCGCCCGGCGACTGGATCTACTTCGTGACGGTCGACAAGGAGGGCCGCAACGCGTTCTCGGAGAGCTACGAGGAGTTCCTGCGCAACAAGCGGATCGGCGAGGAAGGGCGCGGCGATTGAGGCAGCAGCGGTGCCGGGCCGCGGTGCTCGGCAGCCCGATCGGCCACTCCCTCTCGCCGGCGCTGCACCGGGCGGCCTATGCCGAGCTGGGGCTCGACTGGACCTACGAGGCGATCGAGTGCACGGTCGCTGACCTGGCCGCCACGGTGGCGCGGCTGTCCACCGACTACGCCGGTCTGTCGTTGACGATGCCGCTCAAGCAGGCGGTACTCCCACTGCTCGACCGTGTCGACGACAGCGTCACGCTCGTCGGCGCCTGCAACACCGTCGTCTTCGACGACGACGCGGTGACCGGCTACAACACCGATGTGGCGGGGGTGCATGCCGCGCTGGACGAGCTGGCGTCCCTGGCCCCCGCGGACCGGGCCGGATCGCTGGCGTCCGACGTGGTGGTGCTCGGTGGCGGTGGCGCCGCGCTCGCCGTACTGACCGCCCTCGCGCACCGCAACTTCTCCTCGGTGACCGTCGTGGTACGCCGGCCGGAGAAGGCGGCGGCGGTGACCGCGCTCGCCGGCCGGCTGTCGCTGCGGATGCGGCTGGAGCACTGGTCCCGGGCCGCCGACCTGCTGGCGGCTGCGTCCCTCGTGGTCGCCACCACCCCGGCCGGAACGACGGATGCGCTGGGCGCGGCGTCCTGGCCGACCGGAACCGCCCTGTTCGACGTGGTCTACGCGCCCTGGCCGACGGCGCTCGGGGCCGCGGCGGCGCGGGCGGGCGCGCCCGTGGTGGGCGGGTTGCCCATGCTCATCGGACAGGCCGCCGAGCAGGTCACCCTGATGACCGGTCGCCTGGCGCCTGTGGCGGCCATGCGGTCGGCCGGAGAGGCGGCGCTCGCCGCCCGCTGAGACGCCCTCCGTCGACCCCCGCTCAGCGCAGCCGCGTGGAACCGGGCAAGGGCACGGCCGGGGCCGTAGCCAGGCAGCACCTCAAGTGCCGGCGACCTGCGGTCGATGCCTTCCCGAAGGCCGTGGAGTTCCGCCGCACGCACGAAAGGGGTCGCCTGCGTGACCGCCCAACCGCAAGGCTCGCCCCAGGCGCCCGCACTCACGCTGGCCGCCACCCCTGCCAGCTCCACTGTGGCCGCCCGCCTGGACGCCCTGCTGCGCACCATGGTGGACGCGGGCGCATCCGACCTGCATCTGACCGCCGGCGCCCCGCCCTGCATGCGCGTCCGCGGCCGGCTGACGCCGATCGAGGGTGAGACGCAGCTGGCGACCGCCGATCTGGAGGGCTTCGCCACCTGCATCGTCAGCTCCGAACAGCGGCGCGAGTTCGAGGACCGGCTCGAGCTCGACAGTTCTTACACGGTGGCCGGCCTGGCGCGGTTCCGGGTGAACCTGTTCCGGCAGCGCTCGTCGATAGCGGCGGTGCTGCGTTTCGTCGCGTGGGAGATCCCGAGCCTGGGCAACCTCGGCATGCCGGAGTCGGTCGCCACCTTCGCCGAGCTGCCCCGCGGGCTCGTGCTGGTGACCGGCCCCACCGGCTCGGGCAAGTCCACGACGCTGGCGAGCATCATCGACCGGATCAACACCACCCGATCCGACCACATCGTCACGATCGAGGACCCGATCGAGTTCCTGCACAAGAACCGCAGGTGCCTGGTGAACCAGCGGGAGATCGGCTCGGACACGCACAGCTTCGCCGAGGCCCTCAAGCACGTGCTCCGCCAGGACCCGGACGTCATCCTCATCGGCGAGCTGCGCGACCTCGAGACGATCTCCGTGGCGCTGACCGCCGCGGAGACCGGCCACCTGGTGTTCGCGACCCTGCACACCCAGGACGCGGCTCAGACCGTCGACCGGTTGATCAACGTCTTTCCGCCGCACCAGCAGCAGCAGGTCCGCGTTCAGGTGGCCAGCGTGCTGCAGGGCGTGATCTGCCAGACGTTGCTGCCCACGGCGGACGGTACGGGCCGCGCGGCGGCGGCCGAGGTGCTGGTCGCCACCCCGGCCGTGCGCAACCTCATCCGTGAGGGCAAGGTGCACCAGATCCCGTCGGCCATGCAGGCCGGCCTGAAGTTCGGGATGCAGACGATGGACCATGACATCGCCGCGCTGGTCCGCCGGGGGAAGGTCAGCCGCGAGACCGCCTTCTCCAAGTGCCACGACGCGGAGGAGCTGCAGCGGCTGCTGGATCGGGCGGGGATGGTCCGATGAGCACCACCTACAAGTACGCCGCACGCAACGCCCGGGGAAAGCTGGTCACCGGCCAGCTTCAGGCGGACTCGGAGCCGGCGCTGGCTCATCGGCTGAGCGCCACCGGCTTCACGCCGGTGCGCATCACCGCTGTGAAGGAGCGGGGCCTGCAGCGGGAGATCAACCTGTCCGGCATGCGCGCCAAGCGCGTGGGCCTGAAAGATCTGGCCATCTTCTCCCGCCAGTTCGCCACCATGGTGAGCTCGGGCCTGTCGCTGCTGAAAGCGCTGACGATCCTGGCCGAGCAGAGCACCCACGTGGAGTTCCGCAAGGTGCTCACCGCGGTGCGCGACGACGTCGAGGCCGGCTCGTCGCTGTCCGCGGCGATGGGCAAGCATGAGGCCGTCTTCCCGCCCCTGATGGTCAACATGACCACCGCGGCGGAGGTGGGCGGCTTCCTGGAGTCGGTGCTGCTGCAGATCGCCGAGAATTACGAGAGCGAGGTGAAGCTGCGCGGCAAGATCAAGGCCGCGCTGACCTACCCCGTCGTCGTGCTGATCCTGGCCCTCGTGATGACTATCGCGATGCTGCTGTTCATCGTGCCGGTGTTCGAGAACATGTTCACCCAGCTGGGTGGCGACCTGCCGCTACCGACCAAGATCCTCGTCGCGATGTCCGAGGCGATGCCGTATCTGACGCCGGTGGGCATCGTGGGGTTGTTCGTCGGCATGGCGGTCTGGCGCAAGGTCAAGAATAGGCCTGGTGTGCGGGACGTTGTCGACCCGCTCAAGTTCAAGGTGCCGGTGTTCGGCGGCTTGTTACGCAAGGTCGCGCTCAGCAGGTTCGCGCGTAACCTCGGCACGATGCTCACCGCTGGCGTCCCCATTCTGCAAAGCCTGGACATCGTGGCTGAGACGACCGGCAACGTGGTGCTGGGCCGCGCGTGCCGTGACATCCAGAGGTCCGTGCGCGCCGGTGAGGCGATCAGCAAGCCGCTGACCGAACATGCCGTCTTTCCGCCGATGGTGGTGCAGATGATGGCCGTTGGCGAGGACACCGGTGCCCTGGACACCATGCTCGCCAAGATCGGCGAGTTCTACGACCAGGAGGTGGACGCCACGACCGAGGCGCTCACCTCGCTGATCGAACCGCTGATGATCGCCTTTCTGGGTGCCGTGGTGGGCTCGATGATCGTGGCGATGTACCTGCCGATCTTCAAGATCTTCACGCTCATCGAATAGGTGTATCAGGCCACAGATTGTGGCGCGAAAGGCTCAAGCCGCCTAGTCCGACCGCCGACATTTTTCCTGTAACGGAAGCCGTCCCGGCTCCTGTAAAAGGCACACCCACCGCGAGGTGGGGTCGCAAAGCCAAGGAACCGCCCTCGGCGGTCAGCCTGGTTACCGGGGCCGGCTCCTCCATTTCCTCGAAGGAGAAAGACGTGCTCACCCGCATTCGCAAGACCATGGACGAGCGTGAGGGTGGGTTCACTCTCATCGAGCTCCTGGTCGTCATGATCATCCTCGGCATGCTGGCTGCGATCGCCATCCCGGTGTTCCTGAGCCAGAAGGACAAGTCCGCAATCGCCGCCGCCAAGTCCGACGCCCGGTCCATCGCGCAGGACGTCGAGACCTTCATGTCCGACTACTCGGGTACCCCGCCCACCACGACCGCTCCGCTGCCCATCGCGCAGGGCACGGACACCACCAAGTACAAGATCAACGGTGGTGCCGATCAGGGCCGCATCAACAAGACCAGCACCATCACCGGCAAGATCATCTCAGGGGGCAACGCGGTGGACTACTGCGTCAAGGTCACCAACGGTGGCAAGGACGTGTACTACACGCCGGCGCTGCAGTTCGCCGCCCTGGCCACGACGGCCGGTTGCTCCTAATACCGACCAGCTAACCAGCTCGTAGCGGCAGGCGGAGGCGGTCCCTTTTGACCGCCTCCGCCTGCTGGCGGTAGCAAAAAATTCCCGGTTCCAGCAAGGAGAGCTTTCATGCCGCAGCGGGAGGTGGTCCCCCGCGGGAGCCGGCTTTCGCTGCGGCGTTGCCAGCCCCCACCGGCTGCGGCGGTTCCGGAGGCCGGTTTCTCGCTGGTCGAAGTGCTCGTCGCCATGGCCCTGCTGGTCATGCTGTCGTCGGCCGTGGCAGGCTTGTTCGCCAACTCCATGCTCACGCTGCAGGCCTCCAAGGAGAGGTACGAGGCCAACCGCCTCGCCACAGGCGCCATGGAGCAACTGCGCAGCATTCCGGCTGCTGATCTGATCAAGGGCCAGCAATCCGGCGACCTCGACGACGACCAGGTGCTGGTGGACGGCACCGACGGGCGCTACTTGAAGTCACCGCTGCCCTACGACCGGGTCGTGCCGGCGACCGATTCGACGTGGACTCCGCCCTATCCCCTGCGAAAGAACGTCCTCGTCGTGGACGGCAGGAGGTACGACCTCCGGGCGTACGTCACCTCAGCCTCATCGGTGGCGACGGGCCTGTACCGGCTGACCGTA
>JALYNC010000114.1 GCA_030773415.1 Actinomycetota bacterium | reverse complement strand
GGCCACCTGGCTGCAGCCGATCGGTGACGCGGAGGTCGTCACGGCAAGCGATCCGGCGGAGCGGGCGGTCCAGCAGGAGAGCGTCCGCCTGGCTTTCGTGGCCGCGCTGCAGCACCTGCCGCCCCGGCAGCGGGCCGTGCTCCTGCTGCGGGAGGTGCTCGCGTGGTCCGCCGCCGACACCGCCGAGCTGCTGGAGACGTCTGTGCCGTCGGTGAACAGCGCGCTGCAGCGGGCGCGGGCGACGCTCGCCACGCTGGACGCCGGCAGCCGCACCGTCACCACCGACCAGCTGGGCGGCGAGGACAAGGCGCTCCTCACCCGCTACGTCGCCGCCTTCGAGACCTACGACATCGAGAGCCTGGTGCAGCTATTGCACGAGGACGCCGGATTCTCCATGCCACCGCTGGCACTGTGGCTGCAAGGCCGCGAGGACATCGGCGGCTGGTACCTGGGCCACGGAATCGGCTGTCGTGGCTCCCGGATGTTTCCGGTGTCGGTCAACGGCCAGCCCGGCTTCGCGCAGTACAAGCCGGCCGCAGGTGGCGGACACGAGCCGGGGTCGATCCAGGTCGTGGAGATCTCCGGCGGCCGGATCCGGCATCTACACCACTTCCTGGGGCCGAAACTGTTCACCCGCCTGGGGTTCCCGCTACACCTGCCCTGACAGCGGCTCCACCGCCACCACCTCGGCCAGACCCGTCAGCTCGAGGAGCGTCGTGAAGGCCCCATCGGCGGGACGGATCGTGAGAGTGCCGGCCGACCGCCGCGCGGTCAGTGACAGTCGTGCCACCACGTCCAGCACCGCCAGCGGCGGACAGCCGGTGTCCTCCAGAATCAGGACCACCTGCTCGCCGGGTCGCAGCGCCCCGGCCGCCTCGAGCCCCCAGGTGGCCGGCGTGGCGTAGCCGGCGGCGATCGTGCAGTGTCCGGAGCGTGCAGTGTCCGGAGCGTGCAGTGTCCGGACGCGCCCGGGCGGCGACAGCCCGTAGGCCGCCGCCGCCCGACGAAAGCGGCTGGAAAGTCCCCGATCAGGCGTCGGGCAGCAGCTCGTTGGTGAAAGCGTCCGCGAAGCCAACCTTTTTCGGAATGAGCTTCAGGTCCAGAAAGGTCTGCTCCATGTCGGCCAGCACCTCGGTGTCGAACCACCCCAGGCCGTTCTCGTCCGTGCCGGGGTCGACGGTGGAGGCGTTGCGCAGGTCGATGATGTCCCGGTTGCGGGCGGCGTCCTTCCCGTCGGTCGCCCGGGTGACAGCGACCTCCGCTGCCTTCTGCGGGTTGTCCAGCATCCACTGGGCAGCGCGCCGGTAGACGGAGATGAACTTGCGCAGAGTCTCCTCGCGCTCGTCGAACACCTGCTGGGTGACGATGAGGGCGTCGCTCGGACTGTTCAGGTACTCCTTGGCCTCGATCACGTTCACCTCACCGATGCCCGCCTTGCGTGCCGCGTACAGACCGGTGTCCGTCGCAGCCTGAGCGTCCACCTGGCCGGCCTTCAGCGGGCCGAAGTTGGGCGGAAGTCCGGTCGCGATGACCTGCACGTCCCGCTCGCTCAGCCCCGCAGAACGCAGCATGACGAGCAGGTTGTACCGGGTGCCACTGGCCTGGCTGTAGACGCCGACCTTGCGGCCCTTGAGGTCCTTCGGCTCGGTGATCTGCTTGCCGACCGGCGATATCACGTTGAAGACATTGTTCGGATAGACGTTGTAAATGCCGCGCAGCTTCGCGCCCTGCAGCATTGCGAACATCATCGGCTCGAGGTTGGCGAACGCGATGTCGGCGTTACCGGCCAGTATGTTCTTGATCGCGTCCCCGCCGCCGGCGCCGCCGATCAGCTCGACCTCCAGCCCCTCGTCGGCGAACCAGCCGCGATCCTGCGCCGCGAACAGGTGGGCCTGCTCGGTGATCGGCTGGCTCCACAGCGCCAGCCGGATCTTCTCCGTGCCGGCCGTGCGGCTGGCGCTGCCGCCGGGCGATGCCTTCGGCTCGTCACCGCTTCCGCCGCAGCCGCCGAGCGCGGCGGCGGAGCCAGCTGCTGCGGCGTAGGACAGGAAATGTCGCCGGGACAGGCCCGGAGCGGCGGACAGGGGGTTGGGGGGGGTCACGGAGTTCCTCCAAGGGAGATGAGTTGTGCTGGTGGGACGTCGTAGTTCGCGGCGTTGGGAATCGGGGACGTTCGGGCATGTGCGCGCTAACCGCCGTCGCGCCATCGCACGACGGCTCGCTCGCCGGCCGCGGCCAGCCCGTACAGCGCGATGCCGAGCACGGTGAGGACCACGAACACGGCGAACATGAGAGGCGTGTCGAGCACGCCCTGGGCCGAGATGAGCAGCGCACCCAGGCCGCGGTTGGCACCCACGAACTCGGCGACGACGGCGCCGACGAGGGCGAGCACGAGGGCCACCCGTGCCCCGGTGGCGATGCTCGGGATGGCGCCCGGCAACTGCAGCCGGGTGAAGGCCTGCCAGCGGCTGGCGCGCAGCACCCGGAACAGCTCCAGCTGCGCCGGCTCGGCGGATCGCAGGCCCAGCACGGTGTTCTCGAACAGCGGGAAGAAGCTGATCAGCGCCGCAATCACGATCTTGGGCGTCAGGCCGAAACCGAGCCACACCGCCAGCAGCGGAGCAAGCGCCAGCTTGGGTACCGCCTGGGAGGCGACGACGTACGGTCCGATGAGCCGGCCCAGCGTCGGAAAGACGCCGACGACGGAGCCGAGCGACACCCCGACGACGGCACCCAGGGCGAACCCGCCTGCCACCTCGGTGAGGGTGGTGAGCAGGTGCGGCCAGAGGGTCCCGTCCCAGACCGCCGTCCACAGCGACAGCCAGACGACCTCAGGTGCGGGCAGGATCAGCGTGGGCAGCTCGGCCACCACCACGAGCGCCTTCCACGCCGCCAGCGTGCCCAGAATTAGTGCCGCGTCGAAGGCCAGCCGCCTGCTGCGGCGCCGCAGCGCCCAATCGCTCACCGCCCGGCTCCCGCGGTTGCGTGCTCGAGCCCCGACCGCAGCTCCCGGCACAGCTGCACGTAGCCGGCGGAGAACCGGTGTTCCGGGGTGCGGATGCCGCTCCGGGGGACGGGAACGTCGCTGTGTACGGTGCCCGGACGTGACGTGAGAACGACCACGCGGTCGGCGAGAAAGGCCGCCTCACCGAGATCGTGGGTGACCAGAATGGCGGTCGCCCCGGACGTCTCCCATGCCCGGGCCAGCTCGGACTGCAGCTCCTCACGCGAGATCGCATCCAGCGCGCCGAACGGCTCGTCAAGCAGCAGCAGCGACGGCTGCAGCAGCAGTGCCCGGGCCACCGCCACCCGCTGCTGCATGCCTCCGCTGAGCTCCCGGGGCCGCGCACCCAGGAAGTCGCGCAGGCCGAGCAGCTCCAGCAACCCCGCCGCCCGTTCCCGTAGCTCCATGGACGGGCGGCGGTCGAGCTGAGCCGGCAGCAGGACGTTGTCCAGCACCGTGCGCCACGGCAGGAGCGCCGGTTGCTGGAAGACGAATCCGATGCCGGCGGACGGGCCGTCCACGATCTTCCCGTCACGTCGCACGGTGCCGGACGTCGGGCTGAGCAAGCCGGCGGCGAGCCGCAGCAACGTCGTCTTGCCGCAGCCACTCGGCCCGACCACCGCCAGAAACTGCCCGGGATCCACCGTCAGCTGCACGCCGGCCAGTGCCGACGTGGAAGTGCCGCTCGACCCGGCGAAGACCAGATCGACCGCGTCGAATTGGATGGAACTGGCGGTCACCGGCCGTACAGCCCTTCGCCGGGGTGGGCGAACTCCCAGTGGCCGGCGCTGCCGTCCGGCTCGACGTCGGTCCAGCGCAGCAGGTCGAGCAGCACCGGACGACCGTCGTGGTGCCAGGTCGGCGCGACGTCGCCCATCCGGCCCAGCGGGCACACGCGGTCGACACCGTACGGTCCGAGCCGGTCGGCCAGCTCCAGCCGGCGGTGCTGCGGCCCCGCCATCCCGCAGGTCTGCAGATGGGCCCGCAGCGGCGCCACGGCGGCCGGGACGTCGGGAAGCAGATCGTCCACCGGCTTGACGAACACCACCCGGTTCAGGCAGGACGGGGAGAACGCCGGGTCCTCGTCGTAGAGCACCGTCCATCCCCCGGCCGGATCGGCGATCACCTGTACGGCTTCGCCGGACATCGCGCGTAGCTCCGCCGTCGATCGGACGGCCGCCGCGGCGGCCCGCTCGTCGAGGCTCAGTGCGCCGCGGGGCACGAGTTCGGCGTACCGGGACAGCGCGTCGCCGAGCGCGGCCGCGAACTGCCGGGGCGTCGCGCCGCCGCCGCGCTCGACGTACACCACGTGCGGGGACAGGCAGCCCTGCTGGTCGTACTTGGCGACGTCGTAGGCGGCGGCGTCCGCCGAGCCTGACAGCTGGCCGGCGTCCAGGGCCTCGCGGGCGACGGCTCCAAAGCTGATCTTGTGCCCGTACGCGAGGAACCGGGACGCCGCCGGCACGTGCTCGCGGATCGCGGAGATCGCGTCGTTCCCGCCGTAGGCGATCACCGCGTCCGCGTGCCGCAGCACCGCACGCTCGCGGTCCTCGTCCCCGCCCGGCCACCAGGTGACGGCCAGGCACTCGGCGAGGCGGGGATCCACCTCGGCGATCGACTCGGCGAGCAGGGTGGCGAACAGCGGCTCCGCCGACGACACCTTGCCCAGGGCAGCCGACTTCACCAGCAGGGTGGCGGCCAGGCTCTGGGCCGGCAGGCCCGGCACGTTGCCACTCCAGACGTGGACGCTGGTTCGCGGTCCGAACGCGCGGCTGTGCCCCGCTCCGCCGGTGATCCGCGGACGGAAGCCGTCCAGCATCTCCGGATCGGAAAGCTCCTCCTCCAGCAGCCGGCGCAGGTTCTCCGCCCGCCAGCTGGCCAGCATTCCGATCAGGCTCTTGCGCACCGCCGGCTCACTGTAACCAGTGATCACCGGTAGCAGGTGTTCGGCCTCGCGCCGGTACGGGGAGGCGGGGTCGAGCCAGCGGCTGGCCACCCGGTCCAGCAGCTCGACGATCCGGTACACCGGCAGCTCGGCCAGGTACTGGTCCCGCGCCCGTGCGACGCGCTGCAGCACCGCGGTGAGCCCTTCCGGCGACAGCTGCGGGACGCGGAGCAGGACCGATCCCCCATCCAGCAGCGTGGCGTCTTCTGCGCTTCTCCCGCCGGAGAAAGCCAGTGTCCGCCAGTCACCGGTGTCGGTCGCGGGAACGCCCGGCAGCCATCCGACCGCCCGCGCCGGCGGGGAGCAGCGCGCGGCCTCGGCGGCCGTCACGGTGTCCCCGGGCGGCCGAGCGCCGTCAGGAGCTCATCCATGGCAATGGAGCAGCCGCGCGCCGCCGTGCCCTGCGCCCGGCCGAGAATTTCGAAGCCGTCGTCGACGGCGCGGCCGACGTCCTCGGTGAGGACCGCCAGGGCGGAGGCCCGGTTGATCAGGTCGACGTGCAGCAGGAGGCCGGGTTCGCCGACCGCAACCTCGCGCATCGTGTCCGGGTCGACGATCCGCGTGCGGGCCCAGGGCGGCGCCGACTTGCGTCTCGGCCAGGCCGGCCCGGCGGCCCGGTTGTCAGCACCGGCGCACCCCGAGCCCGCCGCGACCGTGTGCCGCAGGACCGTGTCGAAGAACTGCGTCCCGTGCTCGGTCATGCCGTACATGTTCACGACGAACGGGTCGGGAACTCCCAGCAGCTCGTGCACCATGGCGTACAGATCCTCGCGGGCGTACTCGCGCGACCGGCCCTTGTAGCCGCCGGTGTCCATCACCCGGCTGCCGGGGGGCAGCCGGAAGCTCAGGCCGCCGTCCCGGCAGAACTCCAGGAAGTGGACCAGGCCGAAGCTCGCGCCGAGCACTGTCACCGGTTGATCGCCGGACTGCGCCGCGGTGAGCGCTTCGGCCATGCCGGCGCCGTCGAGGCCGTCCGCCTCGCTGACGAACCACCCGCTGCCTGGCGCGCCGAACGCCTCCACCTGCAGGGACAGCCAGTGTCCGAGCGAGGAGTGCGGCAGCTCATGCCGTGGCGGGTAGAGCACCAGCATCGGCATCGCGTCGGTGTCGGGCAGCAGGTGCGCCCGAAAGTTGCGCCGGGCGTTCTCGTCGTAGAGCTCCAGGCTGGGGTAGCGGTGCCGGCTCTTGAGCTCGGGCTTGGTGGTGCCGCTCGAGGTGAACTCCGCAGCCCGCGCATCCGCAGGTTCCGGACAGCGCAGATCCGCGTGCTTGAACGCCGCGATCGGCACCGGCGGAATGTCGCGCCAGCCGCCGACGGTGTCCGGCGACACGCCCCGGGACGTGCACAGCGCGCGGTAGGGGACGTTGGTGGCGTACTGGTAGGCGAACAAGCGCCGAGCCAGCTCGTCGAAGCGCGCCTCGGCGTCCGTGGACGGGGCATCGTCGGCCTCCCACCCCGGCTCGAACTGCCGGCGAACGAAGGCCAGCAGCTCGGCCTCCAGCGGGTGATCATCCGGAGCTGTCGGGCCGTCCGAGCCGGCTGCTGGTTCCCGGGGGACCGCTATCGCCGGGGCCATCGGACCCGGGACAGCTTCCGCCGGTGCGAGGGCATCCGCCGGTGTGGCCGGGTCAGCCGGAACCGCAGCCCGCGGCGCCGGCGGCCGGGCTGCCTCGGTGGCAACGGAAGCTGGCGCGGACTGCGGTAGCAGGACAGCACGTCCGACCACGCCACCGGAGCGCAGCCGGGCCAGCGCGGCACCGGCCGAATCAAGCGGGTACTCGCCGTCGAGCGGCACCTCCAGCTCGCCGGCGGCGGCCAGGGCGACGACCTGTTCCAGCTCGGCACGGGTGTTGCCCACCGATCCCCGGACCTGGATCTCGCGCAGCACCAGCTGCAAGGGGTCCAGAACCAGCCGCGCTCCGGTGTAGCCCACGAGAACGAGCCGACCCCGCCGGCGCAACATCGCCACCGCGTCCGGCATGGTCTGCGCCGATCCGACCAGCTCGAAGATGGCGTGCGCCCCCTCGCCGCCGGTCGCGCGGCGCACCAGGGCGGCAGCGTCTCCGGACGAGGCGTCGATCGGTTCGGCGCCGTAGGACGCGGCCATGGCCAGCTTGGCGGCGGACCGGCCGACGGCCAGCACGCGCGCGCCGGCCCGCACGGCCAGCTGGACCAACGGCAGGCCGACACCGCCGACGCCGTAGGCCACCACCGTCTCGCCGGCGCGCACCCGTCCCACGGCGGTCAGGGCGTGCAGGGCGGTCGCCGCGGCGCAGCCCAGCGGGGCGGCGCGGCGGGGATCAAGGCCGGCGGGCAAGGGGACGAGGCAGGCGATCGGGACGCGGACGTACTCGGCGAAGCCGCCGTCCCCGGACAGCCCCGGCTGCGGTCCCAGATTGGGGCAGACCTGTCCGGCGTCCTCGGCGCAGCTTGAGCACTCCCCGCACGGCAGGCCGTAGTGCACGACGGCCTGCGTCCCGGCCTGCACCGGCGTCCGGCTGCCGGACTGTTCGACCGGTGAAGCCGGTCGCAGCTGCACCACTTCACCGGCGATCTCGTGCCCGAGTGTCAGCGGCCACACGCCCGGGTTGAGGGTGCCCGAGAGCAGCTGCAGTTCGGTGTGGCACAGGCCCGCGGCGAGAACCCGCAACAGCGCTTCGCCCGGGGCCAGCCGAGGCACCGGCAGGCGCTCCACCACCGGTTCGCTGCCCGGTCCGGTGATCCGCACGGCCAGCATCCGCGGCGGCCGGCGCGCCGCACCGCTGACGCCGGGAACAGCCCCGTCGGTTACGGCTCCCGTGGCCGCCGTGGCGACGCTGCAGGCAGCACCGTCGGCCGCGGCTCCGCTGGCCGCCGTCGCCACCGTGCCGGATGTCGAACCGCTCATCGCCTCGTGCTCTCGCCGGAACCATGCCTCGCAGGCGCGCACGGGTGACGGCGATGTCGGCGGCTGTGCCGGCCGACGTACGCTGCACCGCTCCCTACGCTCGCATTACCGAGGTCAGGTGCGAAGGGTTGGTGGGCTTGCGCCCACCTCTCAGCTGTTGCTCCCCTGCGGGTACGGCCCCCATCTGTGCGGGGGTCGCCCGAGGGTAGGTCGCGGCTCGCGCGAAATCAAAGCGTGGCGGTGTCCGCCAGCCGCCCGGACCCGGCGGCGATCTTCCCGTCCACCCAGGTCGCGACGGCTCGCAGGTTCCGGTCCAGCCACACCAGGTCGGCCCGGGCTCCGGCAACGATCCGGCCGCGGTCAGCCAGGCCGAGCAGGTCGGCCGGAACGGTGCTGGCCGCCTCGACGGCGTCCAGCAGCGGGATACCGAGCCCGGCCACGTTGGCGACGGCCTCGTCGAGCCGCAGCGCCGAACCGGCCAGCGTCCCGTCCGGCCGGCGCGGCGGCTCCCCGGCGGCCGCCACCGTGGCCGGGGAGCTGCCCAGGGAGTACGTGCCGGGAGGCATTCCGGCGGCCGCCGTCGAGTCGGTCACGAGCATCACCCGCCCGGGAGCGGCGGCGAACAGCAGCCGGCACATCGCGCCGGCGACGTGGTGCAGGTCCGCGATCAGCCCCAGCGTCAGCCGGCGGTCGGTCAGCGCGAGCCCCACCAGACCAGGCTCTCGGGCGGCCATCGGCCGACAGGCGTTCGGCGCGTGGGTTATCGCCCGTGCACCGCAGCCCACTGCCGCGGCCGTCTCGGCCGCAGTGGCGTCACTGTGTCCGAGGCTCACCACGACGCCCGCGTCCACCAACTGCCGGACCGCGGGGATCGCGCCGGACAGCTCCGGTGCCAAGGTGATCATGCGAACGGTTCCCGCCGCCGCCTCCAGCAGCCGCCGGATCGCCTCGGCCGTCGGCGGGCGCAGGCACCCCTGCTCGTGTGCTCCGCGGCGGCTCGGGTTCAGAAACGGCCCCTCCACGTGCGCCCCCAGGATGCGGGCCCCGGCAGGGTGCTCTGCCGCCGGCTGTCGGCGCCGCAGCAGTTCAGGGAACGGGCGGGCCCGGTCGCCGCGAGCGTCGCGCACCGTGCCGAGCGCCGTCAGCATCTCCGGCAGGGGACCGGTGATCACCGTCGGCAGGAAGGACGTCACGCCGGTCGTCGGCAGCCACGCCGCGACGAGCCGCAGCTCGTCCACCGTCGCACGCTGGAAGTCGATGCCGAGGGCCCCGTTCGTTTGCACGTCGATCAGCCCGGGGGCCAGCACACCGAACGGCAGTACGTAATCGGCGCGGCCCGTGCCGGCCCGGACCTGTTCGATCCGGCCGTCGGTGACCGTCACCGCGGCGGGGCTCAGCAGGCGCCCGGGTGTGACGACGGTGGGGGCGGCCACAGAGAAGGTTCCGGTCACCCCAGTCAGCACGGTCAGCACCATCTCCGGCCTTGTCGCCCTGCGCCCTACGATGAAGCGGACGCGGACGGTACGCACGATAGTGCCGGATGCGTCCGGATCTGCGGATCGCCGGTCACCGATGACGCTGCGCCGGCGCCCCGGGGGAGTGCTCCGTCGGCAGTGCGCCGCGAGCCGCCCGGCGGGGCGCTGCGGTCCGCGGCAGCTCGGCAGGAGCATCCGGGAGGAGTGGGGCGGCCATGACGGTCGGCAGCGGCAGCACGGGATCGGTCGCCCTCGTCGGCGGTGGCCCCGGCGACCCCGGGCTCATCACCGTCCGGGGCATGGAGCTGCTGCAGCAGGCCGACGTCGTCGTCGTCGACCGACTCGCCCCGCGGGTACTGCTCGAACGGCTGCGTCCCGGTGTCGAGGTGATTGACGGTGGCAAGCGGCCCGGCTGCCACACGCTCACCCAGCGCGAGATCGAGGCGGTCCTGCTCGACCGCGCCCAGCGCGGGCTGCGGGTGGTACGGCTCAAGGGCGGCGACCCGTTCGTGTTCGGCCGTGGCGCCGAGGAGTTGCTGGCCTGCACGCGGGCGGGTATTCCGTGCGAGGTGGTGCCGGGCGTCAGCAGCGCGTTCGCGGTGCCGGCCAGCGCCGGCATTCCGGTGACCGCCCGCGGAGTAGCCGACGCGGTGCGAGTTCTCAGTGGCCACGGTACGACGGGCCCCGGCGGCACCATCGACTGGCGGGGGGCGGCCGCCGGTTCGGACACGCTGGTGCTGCTGATGGCGCTCGGCGGGCTCGAGCGGATCAGCGCGGAGCTGGTCGCCGGCGGCCGGGACCCCGCCACGCCGGCAGCCGTCATCGCCTCCGGGACGACGGAGCACCAGCAGGTACTGATCACTGACCTCGCCTCGGCGGCGCGGCGGGTGGCGGAAGAGGGCATCGAGTCGCCGGCGGTGGTGGTGATTGGCGACGTGGTGGGCCTGCGCTCGCAGTGGCAGTCGTGAACCCAGTAACAACCGGAAGCGAGGCCGCGCCGGCGTTGGTGGCCGTGGCGCACGGCAGCCGGGATCGGGCAGCCGGGAACAGCATCCGCGCGTTGCTGCAGGACGTGTCCGCACGCCGCCCCGGCCTGGACGTCCGAGCCTCGTTTATCGAGTTGACCGAGCCGTCCCTGGCCGAGGCGCTGACAGCGGTCGCGGGAGCGGCCGTGGTGGTTCCCCTGCTGCTCAGCCGCGGTTACCACATCCGGGTGGACGTCCCCCGCGCCGCCAGGGGCCGGCCGCGCACCGTGGTGGCGGCGCCGTTCGGGCCCGACCGCAACTTCGTGCCGATCCTCGCGGAGCGACTCCACGAGGCCGGGTACCGGCGCGGGGACGGAGTGGTGCTCGCGGCAGCCGGCTCCAGCGACCCCGCGGGCGCCGAGGACGTCGAGACGGTGGCCGGCTGGCTCGCCGAAGAGCTCGGCGCCGACAACGCTCACGTGGCTGCTGGGTACGGGTCGGCCGCCACGCCCACCGTCGCGGACGCGGTGCGGCAGCTGCGGGCGTCGGGCTGCGAGCGCGTCGGCATTGCCACCTACCTGCTGGCGCCCGGACACTTCGCCGACCGGCTGCACACCGCCGGGGCGGATCTGGTGACCGCCCCGATGACGCCGTTCCCGGACCTGGCCGACCTGGTGCTGCGCCGGTACGACGACGCGGTCCGCGCCCATCCGGAGCTGCTCTCGGGCGGCCCCACCGGCTAGAGAGCGTCGTCGACCTCGGCCAGCGTGTACGCGTTGCGGTCGTGCACCCGGCGGAGCTGATGGGCGCGGGCGGCGGTGTCGCGCGGTCCGCCGCGAGCGGCCAGCCGGTCGCTGAGCGCGGCCATCTTCTCCACCGGCTTCTTCGCGTCGTACTTGAACTTGACGCGGGCCTGTACGACCGACAGCCGCAGGCCGCGGATTCCGGGCAACAGCCGGCCGAAGGGCAACTGGCCGGGAACGACGGGTGCCGTGGGACCGTCCGGTGCCAGGGCGGCGACCAGCTCGTTCACGATGGCGGCCTTGCCGCCCTCGTCGTCGACGATCTCGGCGTCGCACAGCAGCTGGACCGTGGCGTAGTAGCTGGTGGGAACGCCGTCGCGGGCGGGCTCCCCGTCCGCGGTCCGCCACTCCCCGGGCACGAACACGTAGTCGTCCAGCACCGACAGCACCGCTCGCGGGGAGCGCTCCAGCGCCCGCCACACCGGGTTGGGCCGGGCCAGGTGGATGAGCACCTCGCCGCCGGCGGATCCGCCTGCCCCGCCTGCCCCTGCTACGCCGGTGGACCCGGTTGAGCCGCCTGCCCCGGCTACGCCGGTGGACCCGGTTGACCCGCCTGCCCCGGCTACGCCGGTGGACCGGGCGGGTGCCGCCGGTGGCCGGTAGCGAAAGTGGGTCGGCACGACCACCGGCCATCCGTCGGGGCCGTTCACCACCAGCTGGCCGAAGTTGCGTCCGCCGGCGAGCCACGAGCGCCACTCGGCGTCGTCGAGCGGCCGGTCCCACGGGTGGATCAGCATGCGGCTGACTTTCTCACGGCGCCACCCGCGCCGGCACGTCGTTTGTTCAGCGGGTACGCGGGCTGGTGCGCGGCGACGTCGTCGGGACTGCGCTGCGGGAGGACAGGCTGGAGCGGAACAGCGCGAACGACGGCCGGGCGGCGCGGTCCACCGTCTGGAACTCCCCGCCGGCGTAGAGGCGCACCCCGTCGTGGATCAGCGACCAGACGCCGAAGAAGTGCGGCGTCACCACCGGGTTCAGGACCGGCTGCCAGGCAGTGTCCACACCTCCCGAGGCGCCGTCCAGCCGCACGGCGTGCACCCGGAAGTGGCGCTTGCCGGTGTGGTCGATGACGTACTTGGAGAAGTGACCCCCCGCGTAGACCCACTGGCCGAGCGCGGTGACGGTCTGGAAGTCACCGTCGGCGTAGTTGCGCCAGCGCTCCCGGCCGGTGATGGGATCGGAGTCGGTCACCAGGTTCAGGTAGCCGCCGATGGCCATGTAGAGGTGACCCGGAATCTGGGTTGCGAAGTCCAACACCACGTTGTCCCGAGGGTCGGCCTCGGCGGTCAGGGGCGGCGCGAACCGGGTGTCGAGCGCTCCGGTCGACACCGACACCGCCGCCGCCGCCGGGCGCACAGCGCCGTTCACCGTGCCGAAGTGCCCACCGACGTAGATCCTGTCGCCCGCGGCCGACAAGGCCAGCGCGCGGACGTTGCCCGAGCACGCCGTCGTAGCGCAGCCGGGGCCGGTGGTCACGTTGAAGGTGGAGATGCGCGCGCCGGTGACCGGGTCCAGCGCCTTCACCCCGCCGGCGAAGTCGCCACCGACCACCACCTTGTCGTTGGTCACGACCAGGGCGCGGACGATTGCCGCCGCCTGGCCGGCCCACGGGCTGAGGTTGCCCGTAGCCGCGTCGAATGCGGCGAGGCGCCGGCGCTCCGTGCCGTCGCCCGCTGTAAAGGTGAAGTTGCCACCGGCGTACAGCGTCTGCCCGTCCGGAGAGGCGGCGAGCGTGAACACCGTGCCTCCGGCGGGGACGCCGCCCGACCACCCGGACACGGGCCGACCGGTCACCGCGTCGAGTGCCGCGATATTGCTGGCCGGCACGTCGGGAGCAGATCCCGCGGGGTCCACCAGCGCGCTGAACTTGCCGGCGATGTACAGGCGGCCGCCCAGCCGCAGCTGGCTGTAGATCGTGCCGTTCGTGCCCCACGTTCCAGCGGCCGGCACCGCCGAGACGACGGGCTCCGGCGTGGCGGCCGAGCCAGGTGAGGCTGGCAGGACGCTTCCGGTGGCCGCGACCACGGCGACGAGGACGAACGCAGCGGCGGTACGAGCGGGGTTCGGCATGGCCATCCTTCGAGCGGCAACAACAGGGGCGGCAACAACAGTCAGTCAGTGCAACGTTACGACCCGTACATAACCCCGGTGGTCCGCCGCGGCGAGTTCACCCGGTTGGCGGCTCCGGCGATGCCAACCGCCGGACGATCAGCGTGCGCCGTCGTTGCGCAGTTCGAACCAGATGGTCTTGCCGGCGCCGGCAGCGTCGCAGCCCCAGGCGGAGGCCAGCGAGGCCACGATGTACAGCCCCCGACCGCTCTCCTCGGCGTCGCCCCGCGCGCGTGGCTGCACCGGCGACGGATCGTCGTCGGAGACCTCGACGCGGAGCCGGTCTCCGTGCCTGGATACCCCCATGCGCACTTCGCCCGAGCCGTGGATCACCGCGTTGGTCACCAGCTCACTGCTGAGTAGCTCGGCAGTGTCGGCCAGCGCGCTCATCCGCCAGTTGCGGCAGGCGGCGGCCACCTGGCGGCGCGCCGTGGCTACGGCGGTGCGCACGGGAGGCAGCAGGATCACCAGATCCTCGCGCTGCGTCAGCGGCACCCCCGCGAAGCCGGGCGGCTCAGTGGGGAAGTTCATGACACCTAGCCAATGCCCCCATTTGCTGCGAATGACTCGTGTCCGCCCAAAGGGACCGGTTCACGGCGGTCGGTTCCACCGGCTGCCGACGGCGCCGGACGTCAGTGACTGACGCTCTCCTCCGCCGCGCCCAGCGGCGTCGGTGGGGTCACCGTGAGAGCTCCGTCATCGGTCGGGCCGCCGTTGGGCACGGGCTTGTCACCGCTGGTGCTCTCGTGCGTGCCGGAGTACCCGCCGGACGGGACCTCCTGACCAGCCGTGGCCATGGCCTGCATGGATCGCTGGTCGGTGGCGTCGATGTCCGGCGTGTCGTCGCGTCGCTGCTCGGTCATGGATTCCTCCGCGGGCTCGGGTCTCGCCCGTCGGATGCGCGGGCGCTGAACTGCTTACGGTCTTTCCCTGCGCGGGCCCGCGTGCAACCTGCCCGCGGCAGCGGAACGAAGCGCAGCCGGTGGGCGCGACGTTCCCGGTGGCATCTCGCCGGCAGAAGTGTCTGCGAATGCGGCGGAACCGTGACAATTCCCCAAACCGGCCGCACCGGCCGGATGTCGGTGCAAGGGTGAGCAGCGGCGGGCAGACCGGATGCACTAGGCGGACAGCCGCAGCCGGCGAAGCGAACTGGTGGACGGCCGGCCCGGGCAGTGAGGTGCACCGGGCAGCCAGGTCACATGCGGAGGGAGCGTGAAAGTGAGCCAACTGGCGAAGCCTGGCGACGACAGCTTTGACGAGCAGGCGGCCCTCGAGGAGATCGATCTCTACACCGAGGTGCTGATCGCCGCTGGCTCCGCCTCAGGCCCCCTCAGTACGGACGAGCTCGACCGGGTCCTGGGGATCCGCCGCGACGACGAAGGCTGAACACACTCGTCCGGCGCACGCCGCCGCCATCACCCTCGCGGGGCCGCGTGCCGCTCGAGTTCGACCACTCGGGCGCCGGCGGTGTGCAGCACCCAGCAACCCGCCTTGTCCACGGACAGGTCGGCCGGTCTCGGTATCTCGAACGAGTCGCACAGCCGGCGGAGCAGGTCGGGGATCACCCGGCCCTGGGTGCACAGCACCGTCGGGACCTGCAGGCGCACCCGCTCCCGAACGCAGGCCGCCGCCACCTCCGGCGCGGCCGCGTAGCCGGACTCGGACAGCAGGGGTTCGGCCTCCACGACGAGCCGTCGCGGGCGGGTGTAGGGCTCGAGAGTCTGCAGGCAGCGCGCGACGTCGGCGGAGACCACCCGGCCCGGCCGGTACGCCGCCAGGACGGGCTCAAGCAGCGCCGCCTGCGCGCGCCCGGTCGCGTCGAGCGGACGCAGCCGGTCGGGGCTGGGCCAGGCGCGCCGGCTGCCGGCGGTGGCGTGCCGCAGCAGCACCAGCGGCACCGAGGCCCGGTTTCGTGCCGCGAACTCCCTGAGCGTGAGGCGGTCCCGATCAGCGGTGACCGCAGCTGACGCCTGCTCCAGCGGAAGCCACCGCAGCTCGTCCACCTCGTCGGACGGCTCGAACTGCCCCTCGAGGTGCTGCATGCTCCAGAAGCTCGCCACCTTGCGCGCACGGCCGCCGGAACCGTCCGGCACCAGGTACTCCTGAGCCGATAACGGTTGCCCGATGCGCACCGAGGCGCCGGTCTCCTCCCGTACCTCCCGTACGGCACAGTGCACGAGCACCTCACCCGGATTCGTCTTGCCCTTGGGCAGCGACCAGTCGTCGTAGCGAGGCCGGTGCACGAGGGCCACATCGGGAGCGGCGTCGGACGGCTCGCCACGCCACAGGACGCCGCCAGCGGCGCGAATGACGCGCTGGCTCATCGGGACAAGAACCGCTCCGGCAGCAGGAAGCTCTCCGGCAACCACTCCGGCAACCAGAATCGCTCAGGCATCGGGGACCGTCCACGAGTCCTTCGAGCAGATCAGCTCCTCCTGCAGCGACCGGACGTCCTCCGGAGCGGACGCCGACGGAGTGGTGGGGCGCCAGTTCCCGGCCCCGTCGAGCCGCCACGTGCCCGGGCGGTCCGCCATCGCCATATCGAACAGCTCGCACAGATCCTTGCGGGCAACCTGGTCGGTGACCTTCACCAGGGCCTCCACCCGACGGTCCAGATTGCGGTGCATCATGTCGGCGCTGCCGATCCACATGTCGTCGGCCCCGCCGGCCGTGAAGTGGAACACCCGCGAGTGTTCGAGGAACCGCCCGAGGACACTGCGCACCCGGATGCTGTCGGACAGCCCGGGGACCTCCGGTCGCAGGGCGCACATGCCCCGGATCACCAGGTCGACCGGCACGCCGTCGGCGGACGCCTGGTAGAGCGCATCGATGATCGCCTCGTCCACGAGGCTGTTCACCTTCATCCGCACGCCCGCCGGGCGGCCCTGGCGCGCGGCGGCGGCCTCGGCCCCGATGCGCTCGAGCAGCCCCGTCCGGACCGTGTCCGGCGCGACCAGCAAACGCTGGTAGCTGGTTGGCCGTGAGTAACCGGACAGGTGGTTGAACAGGTCCGACAGGTCGGATCCGACCACGGAATCGGCGGTCAGCAGCCCGAAATCCTCGTAGAAGCGGGCGGTCTTGGGGTTGTAGTTTCCGGTGCCGATATGCGCGTACCGGCGCAGCCCCTCGTCCTCCTGGCGGACGACCAGGGCCAGTTTGCAGTGGGTCTTCAGACCGACCAGCCCGTAGACCACGTGACAGCCCGCCTGCTCAAGCTTGCGCGCCCAGCGGATGTTGGCCTGCTCGTCGAACCGCGCCTTGATCTCGACCAGCACCAGGACCTGCTTGCCGGTTTCGGCCGCCTCGATCAGGGCGTCCACGATGGGCGAGTCGCCGCTCGTGCGGTAGAGCGTCTGCTTGATGGCCAGCACCGCCGGATCGGCGGCCGCCTGCTCGATGAAGGCCTGCACGCTGGTGCCGAACGAGTCGTAGGGGTGGTGAACCAGGACGTCGCCGCGTCGCAGGGCCGCGAAGATGGCGGACGAACCCCCCGTCTCGGGGTCGGCCAGCCGCGGATGGGTGCGCGGCAGGAATGACGGATACTTCAGATCCGGGCGGTCCAGGTCGGCTACCCGCACCAGGCCCGACAGATCCAGCGGGCACCGGACCCGGTAGACCTCGGCGTCACTGACGCCGAGCTCCCGGACGAGCAGCTCCAACACGTGCGGGTCCATGGAATCCTCGACCTCGAGGCGAACCGGCGGCCCGAAGCGGCGCCGCTGCAGTTCTCGCTCCAGCGCCTGCAGGAGGTTCTCGACCTCGTCCTCATCGACCTCGAGGTCCTCGTTCCGGGTCACCCGGAAGGTGTGCCACCGCAGCACCTCCATGCCTGGGAACAGCTGTTGCAGGTGGGCGCCGATGACGTCCTCGAGCGGGACGAAGCGCTGGTCGCCGGCGGCTATCAGGCGCGGAAGCAGCGGGGGCACCTTCACGCGGGCGAAGTTCTCGGCCCCACTGGCCGGATCGCGCACGAGGACGGCGAGATTGAGGCTGAGCCCTGAGATGTACGGGAAGGGATGCGCCGGGTCGACCGCGAGCGGGGTGAGCACCGGGTAGATCGTGTCGCGGAACAGCGAGTGCAGGCGGTCACGCTCCTCCTCCGCCAGTTCGCTCCACCGCAGGATTTCGATGCCCTCCTTCTTCAGCGCCGGCAGCACCTCGTCGGTGTAGATCTGTGCCTGCAGGTCCACGAGTTCGTGGGTGCGCACCGCGACCTGCTCGAGCTGCTCGCGGGGTGAGAATCCGGAGGGCGTGCGAACGGCCAGGCCGGTGGCGATGCGGCGCTTGAGGCCTGCGACGCGGACCATGAAGAACTCGTCGAGGTTCGTCGAGAAGATCGACAGAAACAGGGTCCGCTCCAGCAACGGCTCGCCCGGATCCTGCGCCAAGGCCAGCACCCGGCCGTTGAAGGCGAGCCAGCTCACCTCACGGTCGAGGTAGCGCCCCTCGCCCACCTGGCCGGCCGGCAGCGCGGTCACCGACCGGCCCAACGGTGCCTGCCTGCTGTCGGTTTCCTGCCGGCTCTGCTCAGCCTGTGCTGTCACGGCACCGTCCCCTGCTCGTTTCGTGCGTCGTCCGCGCCGTGCCGTGTCCCCGTCCGTGCCACGTCCCCGCGCTCTGGTGGTGGCGTCCCAGCAATTTCAGGGTGCGGCGACACGCTCACCGGTCACCAGGAACACCACGCGGCGGGCCACGGACACGGCATGGTCGGCGAAGCGCTCGTAGTAGCGCCCGGCGAGGGCGATGTCGATGGCGGTGTCCACGCCGTGCGACCAGTCGTCCGAGAGCATCCTGTTGAACAGCTTGCGGTGCAGTTCGTCCATCACGTCGTCGTCGCTCTCGAGTTCGCCGGCCCGTTGCACGTCACGCGATGCGATGACGCTGCCGGCCTTGGCGACGATGCGCTCGGCGACCTGCCCCATCTCCACGATGGTGTCGCGCAGCTCCGGAGGAATGGCGCTGCTCGGATAGCGCCGCCGGGCCAGCTTCGCGAGGTGCAGCGCCAGGTCGCCACTGCGCTCCAGATCGGCAGAGATGCGCAGGCTGGTGGTCAGGGTGCGCAGGTCGCTCGCCACCGGCTGCTGGCGGGCCATCACATCGATCACGGACTCCTCGACGTGGCGGTAGATCTCATCGACCTCGGCGTCACCGTCCACGACGCTCTGCGCAAGGGAGAGGTCCGCGTCGAGCAGCGCCGTGGTGGAGCGGGAGATGGCGCTCCCGACGAGCCGGCTCATCTCGATGAGCGAGGCGGTGATGGCGTCCAATTGCTCGTGGTAAACGTCCCGCACGCGCTCTCCTTCGTCAGGAGCAAATTGCTCTGCCCGGGCTGTCACGCTATCCCGCTCGGAGGTCCGTCAGCGTCCAGCAGGTAAGCGGTACCCGGCGAGCGGGTGAACAATCGGCGATCGGCTGACCGCCCGTGCGCGGAACCGACGTGGCCGGGAGCGACCGGCTTACCATCAGCGCTGTGGCAGCCATCCTGCGCCGGTCCGACTCGGGCGGGCGCCTGTTCCGCAGCGAGCCGGGGGCCGGCTCGGCCGATGCGGTTGCCGTTCTGGAGACGGTCGCGGCGGCGCTCGATACCGGGGCGGTCCTGATGGACGGTGCGGACGTGGTGCTCGCCAACGAGACCGCGCGCGCCATGCGCGTGGTGCGGGGAACCACCCTCGCCTCACCGGCGCTCAGCCGGATGGTGCGCCAGGCCCGCCGGTCGGGCGAACAGCTCGCCCATGACCTCGAACTCCCGTGGGGCCAGGCCACGCGGCCGGTGCGGGTGACTGCGGCCCCGGTGGTCGGCTCCGAGCGCGTGGTGCTGCTGCTGAAGGACCTCGCGGACCAGCAGCGCGTCGAGGCGGTGCGACGTGATTTCGTCGCCAACGTCTCCCACGAGCTGAAGACCCCGGTGGGCGCGCTGCTGCTGTTGGCGGAGGCGTTCCGGGAAGGGGTGGACGACCCCGAGTCCGCCGCCCGGTTCGCCGACCGCATGGTGCACGAGGCGAGCCGGCTGTCCCGGCTGGTCCAGGAGCTGCTCGACCTGTCCCGGCTGCAGGGGGCCGAGCCGCTGCCGGCCCCGACGGCGGTTCCCGTGGCGGAGGTCTTCGCCGACGCCGTGGACCGGGTGCGCCTGGCCGCGGAGGCGGCGGACGTGGAGGTGATCGTGGCCCCCCCGGGAGATCTGCTGGTCTGGGGTGACGAGCGGTCACTGGCCACCGCGCTGACCAATCTGCTGGACAACGCGATCGCCTACTCACCCGCGGGCACCGGCGTCGGCGTCGGCGCCGTGCTGCGGGCCACCGACGACGGGAACGAGGTCGAAATATCCGTCAAGGACGAGGGCTACGGAATTCCGCCGGATGACCTGGAACGGGTCTTCGAACGCTTCTACCGCGTGGACACGGCCCGGTCCCGCGCCACGGGGGGCACGGGCCTCGGGCTCGCGATCGTCAAGCACATCGCCGGAAACGCGGGCGGCCGCGTGTCCGTGTGGAGCGCGGAGGGCGTCGGCTCCACCTTCACCCTGCACCTGCCCACGCCCCCGGAACCGCCGGCACCAATTGACGCCGGAGAGGTCGCACCATGACCCGCCTACTGCTCATCGAGGACGAGGAGTCGTTCTCCGAGACGCTGCGGTACCTGCTTACCAAGGAGGGCTACGACGTTGCCGTCGCCGCGACCGGCCCCGACGGCCTCACCGAGTTCGCCCGCTCCGGTGCCGACCTGGTACTGCTGGACGTCATGCTCCCGGGGCTGTCCGGCACTGAGGTGTGCCGGGTACTGCGCGCCTCGTCGGATGTTCCGGTGATCATGTTGACCGCCCGCGACAGCGAGATCGACAAGGTGGTGGGCCTGGAGCTGGGAGCCGACGACTACGTCACCAAGCCGTTCTCCACGCGGGAGCTGCTGGCCCGCATCCGAGCGGTGCTGCGCCGCCGCGGCGACACCGGTGAAGTCGCGTCGATGGTTGTGGAGGCCGGGCCGGTACGCATCGACGTCGACCGGCACGTGGTCACGATCCGCGGAGAGGCCGTCGGCCTGCCGCTCAAGGAGTTCGAGCTGCTCGAGTTCCTGGTGCGCAACAGCGGCCGGGTGCTCACCCGCGGGCAGCTGATCGATCGTGTGTGGGGCGCTGACTACGTGGGTGACACCAAGACGCTCGACGTCCACGTCAAGCGCCTGCGCGCCAAGGTGGAGCCCGACCCGTCCGAGCCACGTCATCTGGTGACGGTGCGCGGGCTGGGCTACAAGTTCGAGATCTGAGCAGTGGCCGGAGCCACCGGTCAGCACAGCTAACCGCGGGCGAACGTCACGTCGGCGTTGCGCCGGGAGAATCCCAACGAGCTGTACAGCGTGATGGCGGGCGTGTTGCTCTCGTCCACGTAGAGCATCGCCTCCCGCAGCCCGCGTGCGGCCAGCAGGTGCAGCCCGAGCAAGGTCAGCGCGCGCCCGAGACCTAGCCCCTGACCTGACGGCGCGACGCCCAGCACGTAGATCTCGCCGATCGGATCGTGGCCGTGGTCGCCGGCTCCGTGAACCTTGGTCCAGACGAATCCCAGCAGCTCCGGCTCGGCAAGCTGACGCTCGGCCAGCACAAAACCGGCGGGGTCGAACCACGGCTCCCGTTCGCGCAGCGTGATCTGCCCCGGACCCCAGTTTCCCTGATCCGGATGCCCGGCGAAGGCAGCGTTGTTCAGCGCGGTCCAGGCGGCCTCGTCTTGTCCCGGCCGGAACGCCCGGGTCCGCACCCCGTCGGGCAGGGATGGCTGCGGCAGCGGGATGAGCAGGGAGCGGTGCATGCGCCACAGCACCCGCTCCCGGGCAAAGCTGAACCGCCGGGCCAGCGCCGACGCGGCCGGCTGCTGGCCATGCGCCCACAGCCGCAGGCGCCCATCCGGACTGAGTGCCAGCATGTTGGACACGAGCGCCGTGCCGACCCCGGTGCGCCGGGCGCCGGCAGCGACGGCCAGCTCGCCGCACGCTCCGGTGACCGCATCGGAGATGTCGAGGTGCCCGTAGCCGATCAGCTCGCCGTCGCGCCGGGCCAGCAGGTGCCGGGCGGCACTGTCGCCGCCGTAGCGCAGATGCAGCAGCACGTGCTCGGACAGCGGAAACACCCCGTCCGCGGCGGTTGCCGCGTCGACGAGCCGCCGCACCTCCTCGATGTGGTGGCCGTCCAGTTGCTCGCGGCACTCCAGCTCGACGCCGGGCGCGCCGGGGTCAGTGCCGATGGGGCGCGGTGGACGACGCAGCCGGCGGCCGGTCCGATCCGGAGCCGACACGCACCGGCGGACTGTCGAATTCGGAGTCGGCCCGCACCGGCGGGTCCACGAACTTGTACCCCACGTTGCGCACCGTGCCGATCATCCCTTCGTGCTCGACACCGAGCTTCGCGCGCAGTCGCCGGACATGGACGTCGACCGTCCGGGTGCCCCCGTAGTAGTCGTAGCCCCACACCTCCTGCAGTAGCTGCGCCCGGGTGAAGACGCGGCCGCCGTGCTGGGCCAGGTACTTCAGGAGTTCGAACTCCTTGTAGGTCAGGTCGAGCGTCCGCCCGTGCAACTTCACCGAGTAGGTGTCCTCGTCGATCAGGAGCTCGCCACTGCGGATGGTGCGGTCGTCGTCGGCGCCCGGGTCAGAGGCCGGCGCGTCCGCTCGTCCGAGCGCCACCCGCAACCGAGCTTCCACCTCGCCGGGACCGGCGGTGTCCAGCAGGAAGTCGTCCACCTGCCAGTCGACGGAGACGGCGGCCAGCCCGCCCTCCGTCACCACCGCGATCACCGGTGATCCGCAGCCCGTGGTGTGCAGCAGCCTGGTCAGGCCGCGCGCCGAGATCAAGTCCCGCCGGGCGTCCACCAGCAGCGCGTCGGCGGGAGCCGCTCCGAGCATCGCCGTGACCTCCAGCGGCAGCACCCGGACGGTGTGGGGCAACAGCGCCAGCGCGGGCAGCACTTCCGGCGAGGAGGCGGAGGTGTTGGTGAGCAGCAGAATGGTGCTCAGGACGACCACCTCCTTCGCTCCGCGGGGACGGGGTCTCAGGGGAACTGCCGCCGGGGAGCTGTGTTGCATACAGAATATCGGACAGCACCAACGGGTTGGAGGAACGGTGAACGAGCGGTGACGGCCCCGGACGATCGGCCGGCGTGCCTGCGCTACTGGGCGGCCGCGAAGGCCGCCGCCGGGGTGGCGGAGGAGCACGTGCGGGCCTCGAACCTCGCCGAGGCGCTGCGCGAGGTCCAAGGGCGCCACGACGAGCGGTTCGCCGCGGTACTGCGGCGCTGTTCCTACCTGGTCGACGGCGATCCGGTCGGTGTCCGGGAGCACGCGCTGGTCGAGCTGCGGGGAGGGAGCGTCGTGGAGGTGTTGCCACCGTTCGCCGGCGGCTGTCGGTGACGTCCCGCTCCGCAGCGCAGCGGCCGGCTCCGTCCCCGAGCCGAGGCCGAGCCGGCTCGGCAGCCGTCCCGCTGACGATCATCGGGGCCATCGCCCTGTCGCTGGCGTCCGACGAGGGCCGGCCCGTCCTGGCGGTGACCGTGCTCGCCGTCCAGTTGGCGCTGCTGGCCGGCTGGTTTGTCGCCCTGGATCTGCGGCGGGTGCTCCCAGCGCAACTGGCGGCGGTGGCCGCCGTCGCCGCCGTGGACGTCGTGGTGCTGCGCGCGCCGCTCGACCCCATACCCGTGGTGGCCGTCGTGCTGGGGCTGGTGCCACTTGCCGGAGTTGTCGCTCAGCTGGCGAGCCGCGACCGCTCCCGCATGACGACGGTGCTGTCGGCCACCGTCGCGGCCGTCACCTGCTCCGCCGGCGTGGCGGCCAGCCTGGCGCTCCATGCCCGCGAAGCCGGTGCCTGGGCGCTGAGCGTCGCCTTCGCGGCCGCGGCCGTCGCCGCTGCGCCGCTGCTGTTCGCCGGTCGCTTGCCGTTGGCGGTACTTCTCGGGCTGATGTGCGTGCCGCCGGTTCTCGTCGGCGGCCTGCTGGCAGCCGGCACGGCGGTCTCCTGGCCGGTCGGGGCTGCCCTGGGGGGCGTCACGGGGGTGGCCACGGCCGCGGTCGCGTCGGCCCTCGGCCGGGGGTTGCGCTCCACCGACGGCCGGGCGCAGTTCGCTGAGCGCGATCGGCCGCAGGGAGCGGCCGTCGTGCTGCTGCGTGCGGCGCTGCCGCTGAGCTTGGCGGCACCGCTGGCGTACGCGGTGAGCCTGGCGATGGCGTGAAGCAGCCGGCCGTGCCTGAATTGACGTGACGGGCCTGATTGACAGCCAAGGGGCCTGATCGACTCCGAACGGGCTGATCGAGGCAAAGGGCCTCCTCGACGTGCAGGGCCTCATCGACATGCGGCCTCCTCGACGTGAAGGGCCTCCTCGACGCGAAGGGCTCCGGTCGCCGGGCCGGGGGGCAGCCGATCCTGCGTAGGATCGCCGCCATGCACGTCTCGACGAACCTGCACGTCTCGACGAACCTGGTGAAGCGGCGCGCGGTGGATTTCTGCCGCGTCTCCAGCTGCCTGTGTCGCGCTGCCCGTAGCTGACGTCCCTGTTCTGGATTGCCCGAACTTTCTGAAGGAGCACCGGCATGAGCCGCAGTGAGGCCCTGGTCGACGCCGACTGGGTGCAGGCCCACCTGGACGATCCCGCCATCGTCCTCGTTGAAGTGGACGAGGACACCACCTCTTACGACGCCGGACACATTCCCGGCGCCGTGCGCGTCGATTGGCGCAACGACCTGCAGGACCCGGTGCGCCGGGACTTCGTCGACAAGGAAGGGTTCAGTGCCCTGATGTCCGGTAAGGGCATCAGCAACGACGACACGGTCGTGCTGTACGGCGGCAACAACAACTGGTTCGCCGCGTACGCCTACTGGTACTTCAAGCTGTACGGGCACCGCTCGGTCAAGCTGCTCGACGGCGGTCGCAAGAAGTGGGAGCTCGACGCCCGTCCGCTGACCGACGAGGTGCCGCAGCGCTCGGCGACGACGTACACCGCCGTCGACCCCGACCTGTCCATCCGGGCCTTCCGCGACGAGGTGCTGGCCGCCATCGGGGAGAAGAACCTCGTCGACGTGCGCAGCCCCGACGAGTTCAGTGGCAAGCTGCTCGCGCCCGCGCACCTGCCGCAGGAGCAGTCGCAGCGCGGTGGCCACATTCCGACGGCGAAGAACATCCCCTGGTCCAAGGCCGCGAACGAGGACGGCACGTTCAGGTCCGACGACGAGCTGCGTGAGCTGTACTCCGGGGCGGGAGTCGATCTAGAGGGCACGGACACGATCGCCTACTGCCGGATCGGGGAGCGTTCGGCGCACACCTGGTTCGTGCTGCACGAGCTGCTTGAGCAGCCGAACGTCAAGAACTACGACGGATCGTGGACCGAGTGGGGCTCGCTGATCGGCGTCCCGATCGAGAAGGGCGCCTGACGATGTGCGGTGCCCCTGCTCAGGGCGTCACCGGCATCACCGCCGCGGAGGTGGGCGACGCCACGGTGATCGCCGGAGTGGTCGAGAAGGAGGGCGCCCCGGTTCCGGGGGCGTACGTCCGGCTGCTCGACGGCAGCGGCGAGTTCACCGCCGAGGTGGTGACCTCGGCCACCGGTCAGTTCCGCTTCTACGCCGCTCCCGGCACGTGGACCACCCGCGCGCTGGCACCCGGTGCCACCGCCGAGTACACCGGCGAGGTGGAGCAGGGGCTGACCGAGCTCCGGCTGCAGTTGGGCTAGAAACGAACGGTCGGTTAGAGCGAGCGTGACGGTGGGCCCGGATCTTCGGTTCCGGGCCCGCCGTTCGTCCGGTGTTCACCGGCCGTGCCGGCGGGCGTCCACCGGCCGTGCCGGGGGGCGTCCACCGTCAGTAGACGAGTGCCTGCGCCCCATCGGCGAGCACCTCGCCGAGAAAGCTCTGCGCCCCCGCGATGCGCATCCCGGGAACTACGTCCGCGGCGGTGATCGAGCGGCGGGCCGCGCACTGCGAGCACAGGGTGACCGTGCCCCCCGCCAGCACCGCGTCGAGCAGGTCCTGCAGCGGAGCCGCTTCGGCAAGCTCGAAGGTGGCGGCCCGTCCGGGCAGGGCGAACCACGCCGACTCACCGGTGAGCCAGAGACTGACCGGCACCCCGCTGCCCACGCCGAGCGCGGCCACCGTGAACGCCTGGGAACAGCGCTCGGGAGCGTCCGCCCCCGCGGTCACCTTGACCACCAAGCTGCCTGCCATCGGCGCTCCTTCGTCCCCATCGGGGGTAGCCTGCGCTGAACAAGACCGTTGCCCGACAAGAGGACGCCCGTGCTGGAGATCGCGTACACCGCGCTGTTGGTGCTGGTCTTCCTGGCGGTCGGGCTCTTCGCCGGGTACGTCGTCTACAAGCTGTATCACGGCCAGCGCTGAACACCGGCCGGGCCGGCTATCGGTGCAGGGCCCGGTCGTTCGCGCCACCCGGCGCTCTCGATGGTTGGCAGCTGCGCGCCTCGACGTCGTCGACGAACGCCCGGATGTGCTGGTCGGCCTGCTCGAGCAGTGTCTGCAGGCGGCGGATCTTGCCTTCGTCCGGGGCGGCGCCGGCGGCCCGTTCGTGCTCGACCTGGACGCAGGCCGAGGACAGGGCGCGTGCACCCATCATCGCCGAGCTGGACTTGAGCGTATGAACGGCACGGTCGAAGGTGTTGGTCTCGGCCCGGGCCACGTCGTCCCGCATCTGCTGCAGCAGGCGGGGGGCGTCGGTGAACCATGAGTCGGCGATGCGCGCCAGCATGGCGGGCGCCTTCGGGCCGGCGCGATCCACCAGGGCGCCCAGGGCGCGGCGGTCGTAGTCCTCGTTCGGCGCGGGTTCCGGTGCCGGGGCCGACGCGCGGTCGGCGGGTGGGGGAGATGCCGGGAACTCGGTCGCTTCGGCAGGCGGACGGGTAGCGCCCGGTCGGTTCGCCGCCACCTCTGCCAGGGCGGACGCGAGCTCGTTGATGCTGACCGGTTTGGGCAGGAAGTCGTTCATTCCGGCGGCGAAGACGGCGTCCCGGTCCTCGCTGAGCGCGTTGGCCGTCATCGCGACGATGTGCGGCTGCAGCTCGGGCGCGATGTCGGCCCGGATGCGGCGGGTCGCCTCCAGGCCGTCCATCTCCGGCATCCGCACATCCATCAGGATCACGTCGTACGGCGTGCGCTTCAGCGCCTGCAGCACCTCGAGGCCGTTATTCGCCACGTCCGCGCGGTGGCCGATGCGATCCAACATCAGCAAGGCGACCTTCTGGTTGACGACGTTGTCCTCCGCCAGCAGGATCCGCAGGCCGCCCGCGGTGGGCGAGGTCTGCGGTGAGGTCGCCCCCGTCGGCTGTCCGCCGGTCCCCTGGATGTCGACGGCGCCGGCCGCGTCGCCGGCCAGCACACCGGCGAGCAGGTTCGCGAGGGCAGCGGCACGAACCGGCTTGTGGAGGAAGCCGGCGAAGGCAGGTGCGTTCTCGCGGCCCGGGCGGCTGCCCAGCGAGGTGAGCATGATCAGCGGAACGGTGGCACCGGCGGGATGCCGGCGGATCTGCATCGCGAGGTCGATGCCGTCCATACGTGGCATCTGCATGTCCAGAATTGCCACGTCGAAGTGCTGTCCACCCGCGATCCAGTCCGCCGCCTGCTGTGGGTCCTCGGTGGCCACCGGTATCAGTCCCCAGCCGGTGAGCTGGCGGTGCAGCAACCGCCGGTTGGTCGCGTTGTCGTCGACGACGAGCGCGCGGCGGCCGATCAGCACCTCGAGCCGTGCGGGGTCCGTGCGGGGAAGCGGCTGGCTGGCGCGCGGGAGCGGGACCGTCACCGAGAACGTCGATCCGCGACCGACGGTGCTTTCGACCTGGACCGAGCCGGTCATCGCCTCCACCAGCCGCTTGGTGATCGTCAAGCCCAGCCCGGTGCCGCCGTACTCCCTGGTGGTCGAGGCGTCCACTTGGCGGAACGAGTCGAACAGAACTGGAATTCGATCGGCCGGAATTCCGATGCCGGTGTCGCGCACCTCGAGGTGCAGTTGCACCCGGCGGTCCGCCAATTCGTCCGTGCGGACGCGCAACACCACCTCGCCGGCGGACGTGAACTTCACGGCGTTGCTCAACAGGTTGACCAGGATCTGGCGGAGCCGCGTGACGTCACCCACGAGAGCCGGCGGCACGTCGTCGTCGATCTCGACCACCAGCTCGAGCTCCTTGGCCGCGGCCTGCGCGGCGACCAGATCGGCCGCTCCCTCGGCGCAGTCGCGCGGGTCAAAGGGCTGGTGCTCGAGCTCCAGGCTGCCCGACTCGATCTTGGAATAGTCGAGGATGTCGTTGATCAGAGACAGCAGCGCGTCGCCGCTGCGGCGCACCGTCTCGGTGTAGTCACGCTGCTCGTCGGTCAGCGGCGTGTCGAGCAGCAGCTCCGTCATGCCGATCACTGCGTTCATCGGCGTCCGGATCTCGTGGCTCATGGTGGCCAGGAAGGCGGCCTTGGCGTCGACGGCCAGCTCGGCCTGGTCGCGTGCGGCGGCCAGATCGCGTGCGCGCTCCTCGCTCTCCCGGGAGGCGCGGGCCACGGCCGCGGTCAGCTGGTCCAGCCCGGCGGCGATTCTGCGCAGCTCCCGGGGGCCGGTCTGCCGGGTGCGCACGTCCAGGTTGCCACCGGCCACCTGGGTCATCGTGGTGAGGATGTCGCGCACGGGCTCCACGATGGCGGCGCGCAGGGACCGGTGGGATCGGCGGACCAGCACGAGGAATGCCAGGCACACCAGCAGCTGAGCACCGGCGCCGACGGCGACGATGCGGTGTTGCAGCTCGATGGCGGCGGTGCGCCGCGCGTCGGTCGCCTCCGTGAGCCGCCCCACGTGTTCGCGGTAGTCGTCGAACAGGGCCTTGTCGCGGGACAGGAAGGACGAGACCGCCTGGTCCGTGCCTCCGGCGGGCACGGCGGGCTCGGCCGGCTCGGCGACCTCGCGGATCCAGCGCTGCTGCGCCGTCTCGACGCGGCGGAGCATGGGGGCGAGTTGGGGGTCGCGAGTCAGCCGCGCTTCGGCGCTGCGCTGCAGGCCCGGCAGGGTGCTCCGGCCCAAGGTGTAGGGGTCGAGAAACCGGCGCTCGCCGGTCGCGACGTAGGCGCGCAGGGCGGTCTGCATGTTCAGCATGGCGACCTGCTGCGCGCGGACAGCGCGTGCGCCCTCGACGTAGCTACTGACCCGGGGTTCGATCACGAGGGTGAGCGAAGCCAGAATCCCGACGCTGGTGATCGCCGTGATCAGCAGGGCGGCCAGCAGAACACGGCTGGTGCGGGCGATCTGTCCGCTGACACTGCCAGCACGGCTGGTTCCGCGGTCAGCGGCTGCGGGCGTGGCAGACTGCTGAGAGCTGGCCAGCATCACTGTCCGTCCGTAGCAACACACTCATTGTGACTTCGAATCCTTAGAGGCTAGCCGCGGGTGTGCCGATTCACTCAACCGGGGTCATGCGGCAGCCGCTATGGTGCCCGGCGTGGATCCGAACCCGAACCCGTCTGCGGTTCCGGTGCACCCCGACGTACTTGCCCTGTCGTTCCTGCTCGGGACCTGGCGCGGGGAGGGCCTGGGCGGATATCCGGGTATGGCGGACTTCACCTTCGAGCAGGAAGTCACCTTCTGGTCGAACGGCGAGCCGTATCTCGGCTACTCCAGCCGGACGTGGGGCCCCGACGGAACGGTGATGGCGCTGGAGACGGGTTGGTGGCGCCTGCGCGGTAAGGACGTGGAGTTGCTGCTGGCGCACCCGATGGGTGTCGTCGAGGTGTGGCTCGGCACCCTGGCCGGCACCCGCATCGACCTGGCGACCGACGTGGTGGCACGCACGCCGTCGGCGAACGAGGTGACTGCCGGACGGCGGTTGTACGGACTGGTGGAGCACGAGCTGATGTACGCGTACGACATGGCTGCGGTGGGGCAGTCCCTTCAGCCGCATGTGTCGGCGCGGCTCAGCCGCTCGAGGCGCACGTAGGCGGCTCAGCACCAGGCGGCTCAGCACCAGGCGGCTCAGCACCAGCCGGCTCAGCACCAGCCGGCTCAGCACCAGCCGGCTCGGCACCAGCCGGCACAGCCAGCAGCGGGATAATACGAGTCCGGAAAACAGACGACCCCCGGGCTTGACCGCACCAGGATGGTGCGGGCCGGCTGGACGATGTCCGGCGCCCGGGGGAAGCGGTGTCTGTCGGGATCTCGCCGCCGCACGAACGGCGTCGGGAACCGAAGTCCTGTTCTAGCGGCTAGCGGACAGCCACCTCACGCGTCCGAAGTTCAAGCATGAAGTCGGACCACCTCCCTTCCGTGTACCTCCACGGTAAGTCAGGGCGGGGGGACCCGCAACGGCATTTCGCGAGCTTCGGCCGTGAGGTCATTCGGCGGTAGCAGCCGCGATCTACTCGGGCGGGGCAGTGGGAGGCGCCGACGGACGCCGCGAGGCCAGCGACCGCAGGGCGTCGGTGCTCGGTGACGCGGCAGCGGCGTTGGACTTCTGCACTTCCCGGTAGACCTCTTCGCGGTGCACGTCGACGGAGCGGGGTGCGTCGATCCCGACCCGCACCGTGTCACCGCGAATCTCCAGAATGGTGATCACGACGTCATGGCCGATCATGACGCTCTGGTTGGAGCGCCGGGTCAGTACGAGCATCGGCTGTCCTTCCCTGGTTGGCCGACCCGGTGGAGTCCGTCCACCGGGGCCTGGCAGCGTGCCGCCGGGTCTAAGGCAAACTACGCGAGCACGAACGGCTCACGCACCGAGTATGGAGATCCGTTCAGGACGACCTGGGCCGCCAGCAGCGTCTCGGAGTTGATCACGATGGGCGCGATGAGGTTCGCGGTCGCGCCTGCGCCGCCCTCGGGAATCGTCAGCAACACGAGCAGCAGGGCTTGACCGGCGTCGGTGATACCGAGGCGCTCCACGGTGACGTCGTCGACGTCCGGGGCGTAGTCCGGCCAGTACGGGGTCGGGGCAGCGGCGACGAAACTGAGCGCGGGATCGTCGAGCGAGCGCAACAGGAAGACGCCGGCGTCGTCCATCTCCAGGCTGACGAGCGCGAAGTGGCGCGCAGCCGGGAAGCCGGGGAGGCCCGACTCGAACGTGAGTGCCGGCAGCTGCGCGCCCGATTCGGTTGCTGGAGCCGTCACGTCGCCCACCGTCTCACGTCGCTGCGCTGCTTCCACGATGGTGCCGCCAGACCCCTTCACTCAACGCAGAAAATCCACGAGCGAGGGCTGGATCGCCTTCGCCGTAGCGCCCAGGGCCGCCTGATAGGCCACCTGCTGCATCTGAACTTGGATGATTGTCGCCGGAAGGTCAATGTCCTCGACGCTTGACAGGCCGGACGTCAGCTCGATTTTCCGGTCGTCGCTGTTCTGTACCTCTGTTTCGACACGGTTCTGCCGCGCGCCGATCTCAGCCTGCTTGGAGCGGATGCGCTCCATCGACGTCGCGAGCTTGCCCAGGTCCGCCTGCAGCTGCGCCGGATCGTTGCGCAAGTGATCGACAATCGCGTCGATCTCGGCGAACAGGTCGCTGGAGCCGGACGCGAACACCGTGTTCCCGGGCATGCTGATCGCGACGCTACTGCCGGGGCCCACCGTGCGGGAGATGACGGCGGAGTTCCCTACATAGGCTCCGGTCGGGTCGAAGGCCACCCGGTCGGTCGTCGTCCCCCCGAAGATCGGGCGGTTGAGGTAGGTCTTGTTCGCCTCGACGATCATCCCGTCGCGGATGCCCTCAAGCTGGGTGGCGATGGCCGACAGTGCGTCCGGCCCCAGCGCACCGTTCATCGAGGACATGAGGAGCTGGTTCGCCTTATCCGCCTCCTTGTGGATGTTGCTCAGCGTGCTGTCGGCCGTGGCCAGCCAGCCCAGCGCGTCCTGGGCGTTGCGACCGTACTGCTCGTTGCGCTGGATCTCTGATCGGTAGGTCATGGCTGCCACCGTGCCGACGGGCGAGTCGGACGGGCGGCGGATCTGCTTGCCGGAGGACAGCTGCGCCTGCAGGTCCTGCATGCGGTCGAGATTGGCCTGCAGGCCGTTCATCATCGAGGACGTGATGGTGCGCTGGGTGACGCGCTGTCCAATGGACATGGCTGGGGACCTCTACCTTCCGACCGTGCCGGTGCGGTTGATCAGCGTGTCGAGCATTTCGTCGATCGCCGACATGTAGCGGGCGGCACCGTTGTAGGCGTGCTGGAACGCGACCATGTTGGCCATCTCCTCGTCCAGGTTGACCCCGGAGAAGCCCTCCCGCTGGGCGTCGAGCGTCTGCACCACGGATGCCTGGAACCCACTTCGGCTGTTCACCGCGCCGGCATGCTGGCCCAGATCGGCGACCACCGATCGGTAGACGTGGTTGACGCCGCCGGTCTGGTTGCCCAGCAGCGCCATGGCGCGGGCATTTCCCTCACCGAGGTTCCGCACCGGCAGGCCGGTTCGCGGGTCGATGGCGGGGGCGACATCGGACGCAGCGATCTTGCGCGGGTCGGTGAGCGCCACCCGGATGCTGGCCGCAAAGAACGGCGGACCGACGACGGCGTCGCCGAAGAAGCCCCCACCGGCTGCGCCGTCCAGGTCGTATCCGGACTCGTGCAGCGTGTTGACCGAGGTGCCCAGCTTGTTGGCCACTTGGTCGAGTCGCTCCCGGTAGGTGGGGAGCGTCGAGTTCAAGGCGGACAGGTTGCCAGCCGCGGAGCCGCCGGTGACGCCGGCAGTGCGGCCGCTCTGCGCCCAGACCACGGCCACGTGCGGGCTGGCGCCGACCGAGGGATTGGGAATCGCTCCGAAGGCGTCCGGCCCCACCACCTGCAGCTTCTCGGTGTACTTGCCCTTCACCAGGGGCGAACCGCCGACGAACAAATTGACGACGCCGTCCTCGCCGGGCACCACCCGCACCCCGACGGACTCGGCGATGCTCATCACCAGCTGGTCCCGCTGGTCCATCAGGTCGTTGGGTGACAACCCGCCCTGCACCGCCGTCTGAATGGTGGCGTTGAGCTGCGCGATGCCGCTGGCCGTCACATTGACGTCGTCGATGGTCGCCTTCAGCAGCTCGCGGTTGCTGTCCCAGATCGAGGAGAAGTTCTGGACGGCTCGGTTGAGCGTGTCGGTGATCTCCCGGCCCTTCTCGATCAGCGAGCCACGCATGTCGATCAGATCGGGGTTGGTCGAGACCTGCTCCCACATCATCCAGTACTCGTCCATGATTCTCTGCAGGCCGGAGTCGCCGGGCTCACCGAGCGCCTCCTCGACCCGGGCGAGCGTCGCCTTTTCCACGTCGAGCGCGGCCAGCGAGGCGTGCTCGGCCAACGCCCGGCTCTCCAGGAAGCCGTCTCGCGTGCGGCTGACGCTCGTGACGTCGACGCCCTGGCCACCGCCGGTCCACGGCGAGTGAATGGCGGGCAGGGTCGGTCCGGCGTCCGCCACCAGGTCGACTCGCTGACGCGAGTAACCATCGGTGTTGGCGTTGGAGATGTTCTGGCCGGTCACCTCCAACGCCCGGCGATGGGCGTACAGCGCGGAGAGCGCTGTGTTGAGCGCACCGAAATCCGACATGGCTAGATCGCCTCATCCAGCAGCCGGAAGCGGGTCACCGGAGCCGTGGCCGCCCGCCCGTCCTGGGTATAGGCCGACAGCTGCGGTTCGGAGTTGACGGCCAGGAGCATGTCGCGCGCGGCCTGGTAGCCGGCGGTGAGCAGCTCCTTGTTCGACGCGGCCAGCGCGGTGATCTCGTTGGTGGCCTCAAGGAAGGCGCGGCGGTGTTCGAGCAATATCTCGTTCCAGGGTGATCCGACCGCGCCGGCCAACGCGTTCAGGCTGGGGTTGGGGCCCAGGCCGAGCTCGGCGCCCAGCGCGTCGACCTCGACCGAGCGCCCCAGCTCGGCACGGCGGATCTCCTCCAGCACGATCTCGACCTCGCGGGTGGCCCGGGCGAGCCACCGGGCGCGGCCGGCCGCCAGCAGCAACTGCTCCTGCTCCAGCTTGAAGGTGAGCAGCTCCAGCAGCTCGCGCTCACGCCACAGGATGTTGGAGACCTCGGTGAGTCCCATGGGCCTTCCCTCCTGCCGAAATCGCCGCCCCCAGTAGTGCGGCTCCCCCGTAGGTCGGCAGCCGGCAGGCGGATCTGAGGTTTTTTCGGCAACTTTCGCTACGCCGTTGGGGTGACTTCGCCGATTCGAGCGGGAAACGCGGTCAAGCTCCCCCGGTAGGCGGCTCGATGTAGACGGCATGACGCCGCCTGCCCCCGCCGCCTCCGCCCGCAGATCTCGCACTGCCGGAGCTTCGCCGGACGTGGAGCAACTAGTGGCGGAGCATCTGGCGCTGGTGCACTACGTGGTGCGCGAAACGGCGGCGCAGCTGCCCGGTCACGTGGACCGCGACCAGCTGGTCTCGGCCGGAATGCTCGGCCTGACCAAGGCTGCCCAGTCCTTCGACCTGTCGCGGGGCGTTCCCTTCGCGGCGTTCGCACGCAACCGCATCCGGGGCGCCATCCTCGACGAGCTGCGCAGTGTGGACTGGGCCAGCCGATCGGTGCGCAGCCGCGCGCGGCGGCGGGAGACGGCGTCCGATGAGCTGGCCGCCCGGCTGGGCCGGGTTCCGACCTCCGCCGAGCTCGCCACGCACCTCGGTATGACGGTGGCCGAGCTCGATGCCATGGACACCGACGTCCACCGTTCGGTCGTCCTGAGCTTCCAGGGACTCGGTGGCGCCGCAGCCGTGGAGCCGATGCTGCCATCGGGTGCCCCCGGCCCGGAGCAGGTGCTGGAGGAGCGCGAGCGCGAGGCCTACCTGCGTGATGCCGTGGCCGTGCTTCCCGACCGCCTGCGGGCCGTCATCGTCGGCTGCTACTTCGAGGACCGGCCCGTCGCCGAGGTGGCCGCGGAGCTGCGGGTCACCGAGTCGCGGGTGTCGCAGCTGCGCGCCGAGGCCCTGGCCCTGCTGCGTGACGGCCTGAACTCGCAGCTCAATCCGTCGCGGATGCCGGCTCCGGACCGGCCGGACGGCTGTGTGGCGCGGCGCAAGGAGGCGTACTACGCCGCGGTGGCCGCTCGTTCGGACTACCGGGCTCGCCTGTCGTCCGCACCGTCGGCCGCGCTCGCGGACGCGTACGGAGCGCGGCGGGCGCGGGGCTAGGCGCCCCGAGTTCCTACGGGCCGGGACGCCCCGGCCTGGATCACCCATTCGGCGGCACGAAAAGTTCTCAGGTTTCCCCCGAACCCGCCGATTCCTAATCTGCCCGCAAGAAGCGGGGATCGAAACTGAGAGCCACCCCACGGATGGACCGGCTCTCGGGCCCACTCAAGGAGGAAATGTCATGGGTCTGCGTATCAACCAGAACATCGCCGCAATGAACTCGTACCGGAACCTGTCGGTGACGGACGGCCAGATGGCGAAGAGCCTCGAGAAGTTGTCCTCGGGCTTCCGGATCAACCGTGCGGCCGACGACGCTGCCGGTCTGTCCATCAGTGAGGGCCTGCGTTCGCAGGTCGGTGGCCTCAAGGTCGCCGTCCGCAACGCGCAGGACGCTGTGTCGGTCGTGCAGACCGCTGAAGGCGCGCTCACCGAGACGCACGCCATTCTTCAGCGAATGCGTGACCTGTCGGTCCAGGCGGCCAACGGCGGCGCCCAGGACGCCAACGCGCAGGGCGCGGCGAACACCGAGTTCGGCCAGCTGAAGAACGAGCTGGACCGCATCTCCGGCACCACCTCCTTCGGTGGCGCCAAGCTGCTGGACGGCAACTACAGCGGCAAGTTCCAGGTCGGCGCCAACAACGTGGCGGCGGAGCAGATCACCGTCGGGATCAGCAAGGTGGACTCCGCCACGCTGTTCAAGAAGGCGGACGGCACCGCCGGGACTGCTGACCTGTCCACCACGGCGAACGCACAGGCGACGATCGACACCGTCGACGGCGCGATCAAGAAGGTCTCGAGCGAGCGGGCCAACCTGGGTGCCTTCCAGAACCGCTTCGAGCACACGATCAACAACCTGAACGTGGCTGTCGAGAACCTGTCGGCGTCGGAGTCGCGGATCCGCGACACCGACATGGCGCAGGAGATGGTGTCCTTCACCCGGGCCCAGATCCTGAGCCAGGCCGGCACTTCGATGCTGGGCCAGGCGAACCAGGCGC